>JADFXO010000048.1 GCA_015233485.1 Nitrospirota bacterium | reverse complement strand
ACCCTGAATTTCGTGGCACCTCAAACACGGCTTTTTCACATAAAGCGCTGACATATATCTGAATACATCCCCCGAATTCGTTTTAATCAGTTCAAAGATTTCCTTATTGTTCGTTTTTTCAAAACTCTTCAATGCCATAGATTCCCATTCGTCAGGCGCGTTTGCGGGCCTGATTGGTTTCAGGCTTGTAATGTGAAACAAGGTGCCTTCATGTTCACGTACGATTTCACTTATCTGGCGGGTCATGTAGGCAGGGTTGACGAGTGTGAATTTTTTGCCCTCTCTGGTTACGATTTCTCTTTCCGGGATATTGAGGTATGGATTTGGAGGGGTAGCCTCGGTAATAGGCACATATACGCCGCCGTGGCGCGAATTCCACAATCGTGTCATCTCTATTAATTCAAACATAGCGCGCGCCTGGTTTTTGACCGTGGATATCGATTGCCGCTTTACAGAAGATAAATTCCAGACAAGTGAAACGGCAACAAGCGCCGCCCATAACATAACCGGGAAGACCCAGTACCTCTTCAGGATTATATACTCATCCCGAAAAAGCATTCTACCGGCAGAACTTTTTAATGAATCCAAGCCCACAGCCATCCCTTGCAATCATTCTCAGATAATATAACACATTCGCTTAGTCGAAAATGCAAATCCCTGCCGGATTAAAAACGAAGCCTTTTTCAAACAGGTCAACGCATACGTCCACTACATCCTCATCGTAGCAGATTCCCTTACGCGATGTTATTTCGGACATCGCAATCTCCGGCCCAAGCGCGGCCCTGTACGGCCGGTGCGATGATATGGCCTCCACAACATCTGCAACAGTTATTACTCTGGCGGCCAACAAAATTGAGTCCCCCCTTAGTCCCCTCGGATAGCCTGAGCCGTCAAGTTTCTCGTGATGCTGGTAAACAACGTCAGCTAACTGCCACTCGGAGTGGATGCTCTTCAGTATATTGTACCCTACCTCGCTGTGGGTCTTTATGAGGCTGAATTCTATTTCTGTTATTTTCCCGGGCTTTGAGAGTATCTCCGCGGGAACGTTAACCTTGCCGATGTCATGAAGCATTGCCGCTATGCAAAGGCCCTCCAGGTCATCCTTGCTGAACATCATATCCTGGGCAATTGCGCGCGCAAGCTGTGCCACCCTCCTTTGGTGGCCGGCAGTGTAGGGGTCTCTGGTCTCTGCCATAGTTGTTAGGGCCTCTACGGCGCCATAAAACAGACGCCTGACCCTGTTCAGGTTTTGTTCAACCAGTTCCTGCTGCATTTGTTGCTTTTCCAACACCGCCTGTCTCTTGAGCGCTAAATGATTCTTAACGCGCAGCTTAACGATATTCTGATTAATAGGTTTAGTTATGTAATCAACAGCGCCCAGCTCTAAACCAATTGATTCGTCTTTTCCGCCGTTGAGAGCCGTTACAAAGATAACGGACGCATCCTTCAATGAAGGCTCTTTCTTTAACAGGCCAAACAGTTCGTAGCCGCCCATGTCAGGCATTACCACATCAAGAAGTATAAGGTCAGGCGTTGTTGACAAGGCTACCTCTAAGGCTTTCTTTGCGTTAGTGGCAAAGTGCGTTATGTAATCGTCTTGCAGTGCGTCATTGATTATCTCTATGTTTGATACGGCATCATCTACTATCAGTATCTTCTGTTTCTCAATATCCATAGACATTATTCCTCCAGTTTAACGTTGATAGATTCAGCTATATCTCTAAGGACTGCCGCTGCCCCTTCAAAGTCCAGTTTGTCGATATGGCCGTTGAGTTTACCCATTTTTTCCCTGTCCGGCGCTGACATCAGGCAATGTTTATATTCAGTAAAATATTTCTTTGCCCTCAGTGAGTTCTGACTGAGAAGACCGTATAGTTGCGTAATGATTGCGGCCAGTTCACTGATGTCAACAGACACGCCTGTATTTGCCGGTTCAGTTTTTTCTGCCAACATCTCCAACAACTCTGCCGACTTAAAAACCGTATGAAGCTCCTTCTCCATCCTTTTCAGGCATCCGGGGATATGCCCAATGTCCTTTTCTATCACCAGAGATTCAAGCTCTTTGACAACATCAACTAACCCAGTTGCCGAGATATTGCCAGACACACCCTTGAGGCAATGGATCAAATCCCCGGCCAACCGGTAATCATCTCCCTTAATGGCCGTTTCAATATCGCTAACCACATTAACATTAAAGTTCCTGAAGTCTATAATAATCTTTTTAAACAGATTTTTGTTTCCGCCAAGCATCCTAAGTCCCGACGCTATATCAATGCCGGGGAGATTGCCGGGAAACAGGCATTGTCCCTGCTGCTGTGGCTCTGCGGGCGGGGTATAAGACATATCCGGCGTAACCGGCCGCACCCATTTTAGCAATGTGTCACAAATCTGCCTGATGTCTATTGGTTTAGATACATGGTCGTTCATCCCCGCTGCTATACATTTATCCCGCTCTTCTTTCATCACGTGGGCTGTCATAGCAATTATTGGCAGCTCTTCACTGGATATGCGCTCCCTTAGCTTCTTTGTCGCTTCTATGCCGTCCATATATGGCATCTGTACATCCATTAAGACGGCGCTGTATTTCCCTGTGGCAGTTTCTACAGCCTTGACACCCTCTAATCCGTTGTTTGCTATGTCTATAATAAAGCCCGCGTTGGCAAGTGTCTCAAAGGCAACCTGTTGATTTATAGGATTGTCCTCGACAAGTAATAACCGTGCTCCTTTTAAGCCTGTCAACCGCTGTCTTTCATATTCGGCGTCATCACGCCGTATTGCCGCAACCACCGAATTATCAGCAAAGGCATCAATTATTGTGTTAAACAGCACTGAGGCCTGGACAGGCTTTGTAAGTAAAGACTTTATGCCCATCTCTTCGGCCTGCTGCCTGGTTCCCACATTGCAATAAGCCGTTATCATTACTATGATAGGCGGGTTGGGCAATCTGAGTTCATGGATACGCCGTATCGTCTGCAGCCCGTCCATCTCCGGCATTTTCATGTCAATGAACAGAAGTCTGTATTGTGAGTCCATCGGCATCTCTGAAAAGTGCCTTAATTCCTCTACGGCGGCCATGCCTGAGTTAAAGGCCGCCACCCTTAATTTGAAACTCTCTAATACACTTTTGAGGCTTTCTCTAAAGGTCTCGTTGTCGTCAACCACCATACAGTTCATGCCGGCAAGGTTGTTGGGCAACAGATAATAATTTGCCACTTCGTGTGGCAGATGGCAGCCTACTTTGATTGTAACTATAAACTCACTCCCCTTACCGTACTCGCTTTTTACCTGAACATCGCCATTCATTAACACTGCCAGTTTTTTGCATATGCTCAACCCAAGACCTGTCCCGCCATACTTCCTGGTAGTTGAGCTGTCCGCCTGCGTAAAAGGTATAAACAGGGTGGGCAAAACATCCGGCATTATACCAATCCCTGTGTCTTTGACGGATATGCTAAGGGTGACTATCTCCTCATCTATGTCAACAACTTTTACACTGATTACAACCTCTCCCCCCTTTTCGGTGAACTTAATTGCATTGCTTGTAAAATTGGAAATCACCTGGGTTATCCTGAGAGGGTCGCCTGTGAGTGATAAAGGCACGTCATTGTCAACAGAGAACATTACCTCTACCCCCTTTTCCTCCGCCCTCATGACACACAATGCGGCTATGTTATTCAAGACGCTTTCCAGGTCGAAATCAACTATCTCTAAATCCAATCTGCCGGCCTCTATCTTTGAAAAATCAAGGATGTCGTTAATGATTGACAGTAAAGATGATGCCGATAAATTAATCTTATTCATGTAGTCTTTCTGTGCCGCCGACATATCTGTTTGCATCATTAAGCGGCCAAGCCCGATAATGGCGTTCATCGGCGTCCGTATTTCATGGCTCATGTTGGCAAGGAATTCGCTTTTGGCGGCATTAGCGCAGTCTGCCTCAATTTTTGCCCTCTGGAGGCTGTCTTCCATTTTTTTTCTATCGGTGATGTCCCAAAGTATGCCAAGTATGCCAATAACATCGCCATTGTCATCACGGACAGGGGAAACCACCGAATGAACAACTCCATTGTCGCCATTTACTATATAAGACTCATCACGCTTCCTTGTAACCCCGGCTTCCATGGCAAGGGCATCGTTGGCGTGGAATTGCTCAGCCAAATGCGCGGGGAAGAAATCAAAAGCCGTTTTGCCAATCACCTTCTCGGGTGTCAGGTTAAAATCCGCGGCAAAGGCCGGATTAACTGCAACATAGGCGAAATTCCTGTCTTTATAAAACACCTTTTGCGGGATATTCGTAAGGAGGAGTCTGTAAGTCTGTTCGCTTTTACGCAATTTGTTTTCAAGCTCTTCACGTTCTGTCATCTCTCTTTGGAGCATCTCGTTGCTTGCTAATAAATCAACCGCGGTACTAATCCTTACAGCCATCTCTTCACTGAGCAGCCTGTTTGTGTTTTCAAGCTCACCTGTGCGCTTTTTGACTTCTTCTTCAAGTGATTGACTGTACCTTTTCAATTCGTTGTCAGCCCTCTTACGCTCCAATGCCATGGCATAGTAATCGGCAAGGCGCTGAAGTGTATCCTTGTCCGGCTCCGTATAGTCGCGCCTGGCGTTGGCAACGGATATCTGTCCAACAACTGTTTTGCCCATCATGGCGGGCACCGATAGAAACCGTGTTATTGGGACATGTCCCTCGGGAGTCCCCGCGCTTCCATATTCCCTTTTGGGATCATTGGACAACAGCGATTTTTTATTTTTTAGCGCCAACCCAAATAAACCATGTAATTTCTCAAATACGATGCCCTTATCCGGGACATTACACCTGTCCCAAGTGTCTGTTGGTATGGTGGGAGCTACCAAAAGACCTGTTTCAGCGTCAATGTATCCAACATAGCCATGTGTGCTTTCAGTCAGTGTCATGGCATGGTGCAGAATTATATCGGATATATCTTTAACAGAAATATCCCCGGATTGTATGAGCGATTTTGATACCTCAGCCATTGATCTGTTTACAGTTACCTTGTTTTTGAGTTGATCATTTAAAGTTTTGAGATTTTCGCTGATTTTCTTTCTATTCACTAAATAACCTGTTAAAAGAAGCGTTGAGAACAATCCGATAAACAGGGCCGCCCAGGGCCGTAAAGTTCTTTTTTCTGATATATAATCAGGCCGCGCCTTAAATAGAATTACCCATCTATTACCTTCGAGGTCAAGTGGTATAGAAGTTTGCAGGCTGACATTTGGAATGAATCCTTTGCCGGCACTTCCAGAAACGCCTCCTTTACGAGGCGCATGATAGTACAATAGGGATTTTTCGTCCATTGATGTGTTGTCGTAGATATAAGTATATAGGCCTACAGGTTTAATGTTTAATAATGAATTTTCCACAATATTGTCAATTCTGAGGACGACAACAATAAAACCTTGCAGATTCTCACGGCGTGATTCCAGAGTCACTGATATTTTCTCGTTATCATATATTGGTAAAATAGCAATACAAAAAGATTTATTCTCACGCACCTGGGACAAAAGTGTCAGCCTTGAAAACACGATAGCGCCGGAGTCCCGGGCAAGCTCCAACGCCACCCGTCTTTTGGGATTTGAGGCTATATCATAGCCGAGATATGTCTCATTTCCTTCATATGGTTGTATATAATGCACAGGAAAGTATTCCTGACGTTCACCTGCCCTTACCAGATGCCCCTTTTTTGAAAGCTCTGTAATGTGAAAATCAGGAAACCCCTCTTTACGTGCTGAGTTCTCAAATTCATCACGATAGGAAGATATTATGCGCGGTACCCATTCAAGAGCCTGAAAGCTTGCGTCTTCGTCATAACTAACAATCTGTTTAGTAAACGCAGAGAACTCTAACCTCTTGATATGGGCGCTATTATCATGTCTATAAAAGGCCCCAAGTGATCTTAAGATACCTATATCCTCCTCGAATGCCCTTCGTATTGCAGCATAATGATTTTCAGTATCCGCTTTAAATCGTAAGGATATCGTCTGATATTCAAATTGATATATTGCCATAAAAACAGCAATAGATAGCAGAATACCGCATAACGCAATTATTGCGGTAGGAATCGTGTATCCTTTTATCGCATCCATCATTTCACGGACACTTCTCATATTCACCTGATACCTTCATCTATGCTGATGTTTATAACATCTAACGATGCGCTCATGATGCCTATCATACACGATGAGGTGTTACATATCAGTTACATATTAGGCCAAATGTTAAAAAAATGTAAAGTGAAGTTAATTATACGTAAATAATTTTTAGCGGGAGTACCGAAGCCGCCAATGGGGGGATTATCCCCTTCAACAGATAAAACATGTGCGAGATTACGGGTTGAAGGGGGGCACCCCCTTTCCGGTTTTTAATGTTGCGTTACGCCACTTCTCTATGGATTTTAAACACCCCTAATTAAGCGACTGCCCGTGGAGTTTGTACACGAAGTGGCCTTTTACGGTAAAGGAATCCTTTCCCCATTCGTCTGGCAGCGGCCAAAACGGCGACGCGTCTTTTATAGAGCTGATGGCCGCGTCGTCAAGTTGCCTTTGCCCCGATGTGCGCATCACGTCCATCGCCTTCAGCGTCCCGTTTTTATTAATTGTAAAACTTATGTTTAAATCGCCCTGGATTCCCCTTCTGGCCGCGCCGGCCGGATACACCCACGCGCTTTCTATGGCCTCCTTGAGCCGCCTCATGTAGGCCGCGTACCTGATGTCCGACGTATCGAATGAAATCGAATTGCCGTTGCCTCCTTCCGTAGAGTTGGGTGAACTCCTGTCCCTTGCTATGGAGGCCATCGCTTGTTTTCCTATAATATCTCTATCGAAAAAACTCCCGATGCCGGACGGTACCGCCGGTTTTGGCGGTTGGGGCGGGGCCTCGGCACGTGGCTCGTTATGAGGTAAAGTCGGCAGCTCCTCTATGCCCACGGTCTCCTTAGGCCTGGATGGGGTGTAGATTTTCGGCTGGTGATGGGGTGTCGGTCTTGCCTGAGGTACTGTCCTGACCTGGGGGTGGGACGGTGCCTGATGAGGCGCTTGTGGAGGCGCTTGTGGAGGTGGCTGAGTGGGCGCTTGCGGCTTTGGAGGCGCTGCAACAGGCGGAGTCGCCTTCACGTCTGGTGTGACTATCCTTGCCATCATCGGCCTTTCACCAACGAGCGGTTCCTTGTGATCCTTTACCAAATATAAAAACAACCCAAACACCAGCGCGTGAAGCAGTATTGATATTGTTATATAACGGTCAGGCATCAGCGCACGCCGCCATATTTCTTAATCAGGGCCGAAAACCCCCCTATAAGGTTTATCTTTACGTCGTCTTGTGTCCACAGGCGCATCGATGCCTCACGTATATGTGGATGGCCGTAGAGAGACACAAGTTTTTCCATCCTGTCATCATTCCTTAGGAAATATCTCTGAAGCGCCCGCATCACGAGGTAGCGTTTTTTATACTTCTCCTGCCAGAGCTTCTTATAGAGGCCGGGTTTATTTTTCAGTACGGCGGCCACGGCAAACTCCGCCGACCTCATCGCATAATATATGCCCTCATACGTAAAGGGCAGTACCATCCCCGCCGCGTCACCAACAAAATATACGCCATTTTTATAGTACAACTCTCCATCCCACACCGGTATAAAATATCCCCTGCGATGCCCGTTTGGCCCATTAATAAAACCCCTTGCCCTAAGCAGGCTGTCTAAATATGCGTCAACCTCGCCCGCGTGTTCTGAGCCTGTGCCTATGGATATGCCGTCTCTGTGAGGAAATATCCATGAGTAAAATCCTTGAGGAGTTACAGAGCCGAAGCGAAATTCGCAGATGCGCTGTAATAAAAAATCATCTTCGTAGCCGTCCAGGCTGTGAATCTCGTGGGCCGTGTAGATGCGCCGCGGGAACTTTCCGAACATCCTCTTTACTACCATCGAGTTCACACCGTCGGCCGCTATGACGTGCCGCGTTTTTAGTTGGGTCTCTCCCGCGGCGGTCTTTATCCTAAGCACTGATGATTTATCACCATGCCGTATGTCAATAAATGTCCCCTCTATAATTCCCGCGCCTTCTGCCGCCGCCGCTTTTCTCTGCGCCTCGTCAACCTCCTCCCTGTGGACGATGGCAAGGAATGCCGGGTTCATGGATATGTCGTGCGTGTTTCCCTTTGGGGATACGATCCGTATTGATTCAACTTTCTTTTTAATGAGCGACAGCGGTATGTCAAATGCCGTAAAGGCCTTCCCGATCAGACCGCCGCCGCACGGTTTTATATTTTTTAAATCCCTCTCTATCAGGATAGTTTCCCTGTTAGCGCGGCTCAAAAGTCTCGCGGCAGTTGCCCCGGCCGGGCCTCCGCCTATTACGGCTATATCAACATCCAAGCTGTCTCATCCTCTCATATATCGCCTTCAGGCCCTTGAGCAGTAAGTCAGGCTCCACCACATCCACCCGTTGCAAGCAGGCCTCAATCAATGTCAGGCCTCCGCCTGTTGCGGCGATACTAATATTATACCCAATTTCCCGTTCTATTTCATATATTATACGCGATACCGCCCCGGCAGTGCCGTAAACTATTCCGGAGATTATGGCGCTGTGTGTGTCTTTTCCCAATGCGGCCTCAGGGGCGTCTAATTCTACAAGCGGAAGAGCCGCTGTGTGCTCGCTAAAGGCCAGTGCCATTGTCCTAAGTCCGGGGATGATTGCGCCGCCGATGAACTCACCGCCTTGCCCCACTACGCTTATCGTCGTGGCCGTGCCAAAGTCTATAACCGCCGCCGGGCCGCCGAAATGATGATACGCCCACGCGGCTGCCGTTATCCTGTCCGCCCCTACACGGTGAGGGTAGGGCACTGAAAATCTTAATCCCGTGTTCGTGCGGTGAGATACAATGTGGGGCAGCCCGGCAAAGTATGGCCTTACAATCGAACAAATCTGTTCTGTCATGTCAGGCACTACAGATGACACCATGACGGCCTGCACGGCATCACGGTTATCACTGATAAAATTGCCAATATTTTCGCCAAACGATGCGCTGTCAGCCACCGCAATTGAAACTTTTCTCAGTGAATCGCCATTAAACAGGCCAAGTTTTATGTTTGTATTTCCTATGTCAATGGCAAGGAGCATTTGTAACCTCGCCGCTTGTGACTACGATAGTTTCACCGGCCTCAAGCTCGACGGCAAGCGAACCGTCTTCGTTTAATGCCCGTGCTGTGCCGCCGAGTTGTCTTTCCTGACCGTCCTGAGCGTCTGGGGTGGCGACATAAACATACGAGTTAATCGTCTTACTCAGGGCCGTCCATTCGCTTATCAAATGTGTGGAGGAGTAGGCGCGGCATTGCTCAAATTCCCTTAATATTAATGAGATAAGTTGCCCCCTACCATACATCATTCCAGATTCGATAAACAGGCTCGTTGCCTTGTCCTTCAGCTCTGCGGGGAATTCAGCGGTGTTTACGTTGATACCGATACCTATTATCAGTCTTCGCACCATGCCCCCTGAGATGAGGGACTCGGAGAGGATGCCGCCGGCCTTTTTCGCGCCAATATAGATGTCGTTGGGCCACTTTGGCCAGACATCGAGGGCGGTCACCGTCCTAAGCGCCCTTGATACCGCGAGCGAGGCGGCCGTGTTCATCAGTGAAATAGCAGTAGCAGGTATCTCATCATCGGGTTTCAGTATGATGCTCATTGAGATATTCACGCCGGGCGGGGAGTACCAGTGCCGTAGGCCCCTGCCCCTGCCTTTGTCCTGGGCGCCGGCTATGATTACCGTCCCCTGGGGGTAGTCCCCGGCCTTTGCATTGTCGTTTGTCGAATTAATTCTATGGTAATAGACAAAACGATATGAGGTGTGAGTCTGTTGATAAAGTTGATAAAATTGAGAGAATTCCCTCAGAGCCCATAAATCCTCCGGCACGGTTTCATTGAAAATATCGCATTGCGGCGGCAGTGAAATCTCTTTCAAGTGAGCGGCAGTTTCTTTTTCTCTGGCCATTTGCAGATACTATATATACCGCATTTATCGCAGAGGGGTTTTTTTGCCTGGCAAATCTCACGGCCGAAAAGAACCAGGCCGAAGGAGACGCCTATCCACTTGTCCCTGTCAAAGATGGCGCAGAGGGCAAATTCGATTTTTTCGGGATCTTTTATAAAATCCACAAGGCCAAGCCGGTTGGAAATCCTCAGGACATGCGTATCTACCGCAATAGCGGGCACACCAAAGGCCGCCGCGAGGACAACGCTTGCCGTCTTGCGCCCCACGCCGGGCAGTGTAACCAGCTCCTCCATCGTAGAGGGCACCACGCCTTTAAAATCACTAAGTATAGACTTCGCCGCGCCGATTATCATCTTCGTCTTGTTCTTATAAAATCCGGTAGATTTTATTTCTTCCTCAAAGGCTGTAGGGTCAGCCGCGGCATAGTCTTCAATAGTCTTATAGCGCTCAAAAAGGGGCTTAACGACGATGTTGACTCGTTTGTCGGTACACTGGGCGGAGAGAATAGTTGCGGCAAGCAGCTCAAAGGGATTGCTGAATTGGAGCGCTGTCTTCGGCTCAGGGTATCTGTGTTGCAGATATGCCGCGACGGCGTCGATCTCATCTTTATTCAGTTTACAGGTGCCGGTGTTCATTAATGCCGCGGTAATATAACAGCTTCTATTTTAGGGCCGCCCGCACTCAGGCGTCTTATCTCACCGGCAAACCTCTCCGCGTCTTTTATTGTGCCGACGACTTCGCCATAGTGCATCGGGACGGCGAACTTGGGGGCAATATCGCAGGCGGCGTGTGCGGCCTCCTCAGCCGTCATAACATACGTGCCGCTCACAGGGAGGAAGGCCGCATAGATGTCCTTAACGTACATCATATCAGGTATGAGGTCTGTGTCTCCGGCAAGATAGTATCTTTTCCCATCAAGCGTAAAAATATAACCGACCCAGCCGTTTGATTTTGGATGAAAGTTCTTGTTCGTGTTGTACGCGGGGACGGCCTCGATTTCTATACCGGCGGCGGTAAATTTATTCCCGGGTGCCGCGATTTTTATGTTGCCTCTTAACTTAGCGGCGCAGTCTTTGGGGGCGATGATTACGGTCTTATCGCCAGTGACCTTCGCGGCGTCATCGGGGCTGCAGTGGTCGAAGTGGCTATGGGTAATCAGGATGAGATCAGCCGTGTCGGGCTTTTTAATCTTATATGGGTCAGTATAGACGACATGCCCACCGGTAATCTTAAAGGTATCATGGCCAAACCATGTGATATTATCAAGCATATTCTATCCTCCTCTTTGCATGGTAGTATATCACAATCCCGATAGAAAAGCGGCATGGCGAATGTTCACACAGACTATGCCGCATGCCAAGACCTAACACCTTATCTGTGACCTATCCTCAGCCGAATAAGATTCCGGACAAGCCGGAATGACGACAAGACAAGCCGGTGGAGACAATTTTTTGCCGCGGAGTGAGAGTCAGTATATAATAAAAATAATTGTATAGAAGCTATTGACAATATAGCAGCTTTAATGGTTTACTTTGCGATGGATAATAGCATTTTATGGTTATTAGTTGCTTATCGGGTGTACATTACGCGATTAAATAGTGGCGGGCCTGGCCGGCTTATATGTCTCATGCTTTTGGTACTTGTGGTTTTGCTTGATATTCCGGCAAATTGCGAGGTAGTGGGGGAGCGGCAAGGTGAACCCGTGGAAAAGGCCATGCAAATACTTACACTTGATCAGGCGGTTTCTATAGCAAAAACTGGCAACCGCACCTTGAAAAATGCCTTGCTTGAGGTTCAAAAAACAGAGGACGTGCTAAAGGCGGCAAAAACCCAGTTTTACCCCTCGATAGAATTCAGCGCCGCCGTTTCAAGGATGCTGACGGACATGAAATTCAAGGTCGCGGAGGACTCTCTCTACGGTGACCGCTCATCCTCCGGGCAATCCGGCACGACAACGCTGACCATTCCTGCCGAGACCGATGCGTACGCCGGGGTTAAGATAACCCAACCGCTTTCTCAAATATACCGCATTGCGATGGAGGTCGAGGTAGAGAGGAAGACACACGAAATGGCCGCCGAGAAGCAACGCCTGACTCGCCATGACCTTGTAAGCGGTGTAAAGAAACTCTACTACGAATTGCTCCAGTCGGAGAGCTCGCTTTCGGCAGTCCGCGAGGCAGTTGCATTTTATAGGGAGCTGTTGCGGGTGCTCGATGACCAGCTCAGGCAAGAGGCCATACTGAGGCACGAGGCCCTCGGGGTAAAGGCGCAGCTTGCCAAATACGAATATGACGAAATGAGTATGAAAAACACGATAAACACTATGAAAGAACAGATGAATGAATTTCTGGCAAGGGAAATAGACACACCTTTCGATGTAACTCCTGTGCCGGAAATAGTGCTTAAGGAGGAGGATTTCGAAGAGGCCAAAACGCGTGCCCTTAAGGAACGTCCCGACATCAGGGTGTCCGAACTTGCCGCCATGCAGGCGGATTACGCCAGAAAGGGCAAGGCATCCGAGTTTATCCCCGACCTCAGCCTTGGCTTTAGCTATCATACAATGAGCAGCCTTCCCGCGGGTTTTACCTATGTCTCGCTTGCCTTGACATGGAAGCAGCCCGACTGGGGAAAGACCTGGCACGAACTCTCGGCAAGGAAGAAAGCCCTTGAACAGGCAGAAAACGAAATCGAAGCGGCACGCGCAAAGGCCGCAGTTGACATAAATAAAACCATGAGAAAGCTCGCAGAATCCAAAAAGCTCCTGGACGCCAGACGCCTGAGCCGCGAAGCGGCACAAGAGAAGCTATCCGCTTCGATGAACATGTACAAGGCTGGCTCCATATTACTAAAAGACCTGCTCAAAGACCAGGCCGCCCTGGCCGAAGCCGACAAGGACTGCCATGAGGCACAAGGCTCATATTTAACTGCCCGTGCGGATTTGGACAGGGCACTCGGGGAGGAATGATGAGAACATTAGCTGCTGGCGTATTTGTGATAATACTGGTATTGCCATTTTTCGGATGCAAAAAAGAGCAACAATACGTAAAGCCCCTGACCCTTGTAAAAACAGCAGCCGCAGAGGACTACAAGGAGGGCAGCGCGCTTAAGTACTCGGCCTCCGTAGTGCCCAATGCGGTGGTGAATATGGTCTTTAAATCAAGCGGCTATGTCGCGGGGATTCTCCAGGTAAAGGACATAGATGGAAGGCTGAGAAATGTTCAGGAGGGGGATTTCGTCAAAAAGGGGACGGTACTTGCAAGCGTAGAGCAAAAGGGCTACCGTGAGAAGGTCTCCCAGGCAAAGGCACAGCTTGCAAAGGCCCGGGCACAGCTTGCAAAGGCAAAGCTTGACTATGACCGCGCGAATAATCTTTTCTCGGCAAAGAGTATGGCTAAACCACAGTACGACGAGACTGCGGCGGCGTTAGGGACTACTGAGGCAGAACATAATGCCGCCCTTGCACAGCTAAGAGAGGCACAAATTGCCGTGGATGAATGTTCATTGGTAGTACCCTTCGATTCGCTTGTATTCCAGCGCAATATAGAAAACGGCTCGCTTGTCAGTCCCTCGGTTAATGCCTTTACCATAGCCGATACGTCTACTGTAAAGGTGGTCTTTGGCGTGCCGGATGTGATGATAAAGGCCTTCAAAAACGGCGATGCCGTAAGAGTATTCATAGAGGCCCACCAAGGGGTAGAGTATAAGGGGCAGATAACCCGCATAGCCCCATTTGCAGACGACCAGAGCAGGGTCTTCAACATAGAAGTCAAGATTCCAAACATAAACCAGACAATAAAGGCCGGGATGATAGCCTCGATGCTCATGCAGAGGGCGGCAGTCAGCGGCGCCGAAATCACTGTACCACTTAACTCCATCGTGCGTCCTTCGGATAATTCTACCGGATTTGCCGTTTTCGTAGTAGAAGATCAGGGGGGCAAACACATAGCCCGCAAACACTCAGTTGCTATCGGCCGAATAGTAGCCAGCAGAGTATCTATAGAAAAGGGTCTTAACAGAGGGGAAAAGGTCATCGTAGACGGGCAGAACTACGTATCGGATGGAGAGCAAGTCAAGCTTGCGGATTAAACTATGCATGGTAAGAACGACCACGACATTATAGACAGTACTCACAACACGGCAAGGTTCTTTACGGAACACCGCCATGTCTCGTGGGTATTTCTTTTTGTGACGATTTTTTGGGGTATTTTGGGATACATGGCTATGCCGAAGCTAAAGGACCCCGATGTGCCGGTGCGCGTAGCTCAGGCCCTATGTTCGTGGCCAGGCGCAAAGGCAGTTGACGTCGAGCAGCTCGTAACGAGAAAGATTGAAGAAAAGATAGCCCAAAACCCAAACGTAAAGAAACTTGAGACATCCTCTAAGGGCGGCATTTCCGTCGTAACCGTGGAATTAACGGAAAAAACCAGGGACACAGGGAAGGAATTCAGCGACATAAACCTCAAGCTAAACAGCATAAATGATCTTCCTGAGGGCGCTGGCCCGATTGTGTTCGTTAAGGACTACGGCGACACAGACGCCCTGATGATTACGGTTGCAAGTCCGCTGGCCGACACGACAGAAATCGCACTGAGGGCAAAGGGCATCGAAGAGGAGATAAGAAGGGTGCGTTCTCAGTATTCAGACGCTGCCCCTCGTGCCGCGATCGTTCTAAACTTTCCCTATTCACTGAAGGTGGAATCGATCAACCGCCAGTTTAGCAGCTTTGTAAAATATCTCAATGACAGCGGCATAAGCGGACATTATATCCAAATAGGCGGTGCGGGCTTCACAGGGCTTGATATGCAGACATCGCTAAAAGACGAAGAAATCATAAATCTCCTGTATAAGTTTGTTGAAACGCGGATGCAGGCCCAGGAACTGCACCCGGACATATGGATGCCGGTGGTGATAAGAGACCCTTCTGAGACAGAGGCCAAAATATCCCGTGCAGCCGGCAGCAAGTACAGTTACCGGGAGCTTGACGACTTTACCGACACAATGCAAAAACACCTGCAAACCGTAAACGAGGTCGCAAAGGTCAACCGCACAGGCGTGCTTAACGAAAACATATATCTGTATTATTCACAGCTCAGGCTGGCCTCTTACGGCCTTCAGCTTTCAACGATAAAAGATATGATAGAGGCTAGAAACGTAACCACGTCCGGGGGACGGATGGAGGTATCTGGAAAAATAGTGAACATAAATTCCTCGAGCGAGTTTAAAAGAGCAAAAGACATCGGAGATGTCATAATACACAGCACGCAGAAAGGTGTGCCGGTATATCTGCGCGACCTTGTGGAAATCAGCAGAGAATATGATTCGCCGCCGTCTTTTCTAAACACATACGGCCGTTACGGCCCCGACGGTAAGTGGATTAACACAAGGGCAATAACCGTATCGGTGCAGATGCGCAAAGGGGAGAAGATTGGCAAATTCGGTGAGACAGTCGAAAGAAAACTCGATGTGCTAAGAAAACTCCTCCCTAACGACCTGGTAATATCACGTGTTTCCGACCAGCCTCAACAGGTAAATGAGAGCATAGGCCTGTTTATGCAGAGTCTCTATGAGGCAATTATCCTCGTCATAGTCGTCGCCCTCATAGGGTTTTGGGATTGGCGTTCGGCATTTCTTATGGCTCTGTCCATACCGGTTACCCTATTGATGACCTTCGGGATGATGTTCTTTCTTGGAATAGATATTCAGCAGGTATCGATTGCCTCGCTGATAATTGCCCTTGGACTTTTAGTGGACGACCCCGTCGTTGCAGGGGACGCCATTACAAACGAACTGAATGCAGGGCATCCGCCTCTTATTGCATCGTGGTTTGGACCTACCAAGCTGGCAAATGCCATCATGTACGCTACTATTACAAACATAGTGGCGTATCTGCCGTTTTTGTTGCTGCCAGGGGATACGGGTACTTTTATCTACTCTCTGCCGATAGTGCTTGCGTGTTCTTTAGTGGCCTCGCGAATTGTCTCCATGACGTTTATACCGATGTTGAGTTACTACTTGTTAAGGCCGAAAAAGGAAAAAAAGCCTGTCAAAGAAGGTGCATTCGCAAAAAAATACTATGCCGTTTGCGGCTTTGCCATAGATAACAGAAAAAAAGTCTTTGCAGCCTCGGTGATTTTCTTAATTATCTGCGGTTATACCCTGAAAGAGTTGAAAACGAGTTTTTTCCCGAAAGACCTCTCATACCTTTCATATATAGATATATGGCTGCCCGTGGACTCTCCTCTTAGCAAGACGAGCGAAATTGCCTCTCATGCCGAGGATATAATACGGAAAACGGCAGGGGAATACGGCAAATCTCACCCCGATAAAAATGGTAAACCACGCCAAATCCTTGACTCCCTGACGACATTTGCCGGTGGAGGAGGTCCGCGTTTCTGGTTTACAGTATCGCCGGAGGCCCAGCAGCAAAACTATGCCCAAATCGTAATTAAGGTAAACGATAAACACGACACAGGCCATATCGTGGACGACATTCAGAAGGCGCTGACGGAAAACATTTTTGGCGCCGTAATAGACGTAAGACAACTAGAGACTGGTGTTAACATTGGCGCCCCTGTTGCTATTCGCATCCTTGGCGATGATATACCCACTTTGAGGAAGATTGCCGGGCAGCTCAAGACTGTCTTTAACTCCATTGCCGAGACTGAGAGGATTAGAGACAACCTGGGCGAGGACATCTTCTCTGTAAGGCTGCACGTTGACGGCGACAGGGCCAATCTTGCGGGTGTGACGAACCGCGACGTGGCAGCCTCCGCTTTGATGGGCATAAGCGGCTATCCGCTGTCCAGCCTTAGGGAGGGACATAAACAAATACCAATCACGGCGCGCCTGAGAATGGATGAACGCGCTCAATTGTCGGACATTCAAAACCTCTACGTGTTTTCATCGAATGGAAAGATAAAGGTACCCATCAGGCAGGTCTCAAGTCTCGACTACGGCCTCGAAACCGAAGAAATATATCGCCGCAACCAGTTTAGAACTATAATTGTCTCGTGTTATCCTATTCCCGGCGTCCTTCCTTCTGAGATATTGGCCAAGGCCGAGGTGAAAATCGATGAGATAAAAAGGAATCTCCCCCCTGGGTATACATTGGAGATAGGCGGAGAACATGAAGAACAAAGCAAAGGATTTGCCGACCTTGCCATTGTACTTATCGTGTCGGTTCTGATGATATTCATAGCCCTGGTAATGCAGTTTAAAAATGCCCTGAAACCACTGGTAGTGTTCGCGGCGATCCCATATGGGGTGGCGGCTGCACTTATATCATTGGTAATAATGGACCAGCCCTTTGGATTTATGGCATTTTTAGGCATCATCAGCCTGATAGGAGTGATAGTAAGCCACATTATAGTGCTGTTTGACTTTATAGAGGAAAAACATACAGAGGGTGAACCGCTGAGGGATGCCCTTATGGATGCCGGTATTTTGCGCCTGAGGCCGATACTGATAACCGTGGGAGCGACGGTGCTTGGGCTTGTGCCTCTGGCACTTCACGGCGGCCCGCTCTGGACGGCATTGTGCTATGCGCAAATCGGCGGACTTTCGTTTGCTACCGTCCTAACTCTGCTGCTTGTGCCGGTGATTTATTCTATTTTTGTGCTGGATCTTAAAATCATCAAGTGGGAAAAAGACAGATAGCACTACTAAAATGCGTTCGTAGAAGTAAGAAGGTTTCCAAATA
>JADFXO010000489.1 GCA_015233485.1 Nitrospirota bacterium | reverse complement strand
AAAGAGCAATATCAATCCTTGCTCGATAATCATCCTTCTGCAAAGGACACCCTGGATGCTATATCTGTCGGGCTGTCTGATGAAAGCGGAGTATATATTAATCTTGACACACTCCAATCTTATAATGAAGAGTTGGGTGTCAAGGTTGTTGCAGATATCCAAAGCCACGCAAGAGGTGGTACCTTGAAAGGGAAGCCCATATTCAATATTGTTGAAAATGCAAAGAAGACGTTGATTAAATGCGGTGCTAAAGCATCTGCATTACAGCTTGTGGAAACAACGGAAATTTTGAGTAACGAGTGCTGTAGGGCGTTAGCTCCTCATATCGGCCATGTGATATACGCAGTTACTCAAAATTATGTGCCAAAAGTTCAATATATCAGGAAAGCCAAAAAACTCAATAAGGATGCAGGATGATAAGATTTTATGGGGTATCGGCCATTAAACGATTGCCCGCCGTCAGCTAACTGGATGTTTATATTACAAGTTAGTATAAGCGGCCATAGGCTGCTTAATTTCATTAAGCACCTGTATTTTAGGAGGGGTTATGGAAGACAATTGCAGGGAAGCAACAGTATTAAGAAACTATATTATTACTGGGAGCATTAAATATGCGGCACTCCCACTGCTGTTTGTACCGCGAAAGCAGCAGTTCTGCTATTTTAAACTGTCGCACAATTATCGCTCCCCTTAATAGTCAAATCAGCATCGGTGAGCCTGCGACATATGAGAGTCTCAAGCTTTTTCCTCTTTTTTTTGACAAAAGCCTGGATGACGGGTATCTTCTGCTTGATGAGGCAATAGAGACGAATAATTTTACCGTGACTGAAATCAGTGAGGGAGGGCATGTCCCGGAACTTAAGGTAACTAATCTACTGGATGAGGACGTACTTATTATAGATGGAGACGCCTTTATCGGCGCAAAGCAAAACCGTATCGCCAATACCTCGATTTTAATAGGTAAAAAACAGAATGTCGTCATACCAGTTTCATGTGTGGAGCAGGGCCGGTGGTCATATCGGAGCAGAGGTTCTCATCGGGCAAGTCTAGTCTTTACTCTGAGCTGAGACTAAAAAAAGCAAAATCCGTTTATCTCAATCTCAAAAATCGCGCTTCTTACAAATGCGATCAGGTGAAATATGGGATGATATAGAACAAAAAAGCTCACGGTTTAAAGTAAAATCTCCGACTTCGCCGATGAATGACATCTATAATACCTACGATGATATCATCAGTAAGTACGATGAGCAATTCAATGCCGTGGATAAACAGGTTGGTTTCATTGCTGTAATTGGAGGCAAGATAGCTGGGGCCGATTTATTCGGAAGAAGATCAATATTGAAAAAAATTTACAACAAGGTCATAAAAGTTATATTTTCGATGCCGTGGACCATCAGATGTTTTTACGCCGACAAGATTCAGAATGCTCGGTTTTAGATAGCGTTGATGGCGAAACACTAGCTAAAGAAGCGGCGGCGTTTCTCAAACGGATATCTGCCATAGAAAAGGAGACTTTAAATCCGTAGGTTCTGGTAGTGAGGTACGATTTGACAGCAAGCAAATAAGCGGCTTCGCGCTCGTTTGCGAAGAAGAAGTTGTTCATCTGGCGGCATTTGCTGAATAAATAATGTAGGCGATGGGAACTCTGATTTTATTGATTAAAGGAGGTTATTATGAATAGCTATTTAAGTAAGTCGTTATACATGAATGGTTTAAAATGTCATAAGGCTCTTTATCTTCAGAAATACCATGCGGCTTTAAAGAATCCCATTACGGAGGATCAGCAAATGCTCTTCAATAACGCTGAGGAGGTAAATGAAGCTGCCAGATTATTATTTCCCGGCGGAGTGCTTATGAATAATAATGGAAATCTCTCTATACCATACCAGATCAATGATACGGCGAGGAAAATTAAAAGAGGAACCCCTGCGATATTCGAGGGCTCATTTAGTTTTAATGATGTGTTTACAAGGGTTGATATCCTTGCGCTTAGAAATGGACTCTTTCATTTATATGAAGTTAAAAGCACCACCGAGGTTAAAGATCAGCACAAAGACGACGTGGCATTGCAATATTACGTCCTTACCGGAGCTGAGATTAAAGTAGAGTCAGCCTCCGTAGTCTTCATTAATAACCAGTACGTCAGAAATGGCAAGATTGAGCCGGGAGATCTTTTTTTAATACAAGACATTACGGATATAGTGAAGGGTAAGCAGGGTTATGTAGTATCGGAAATTAATAAAATGAAGCAGGTATTGATGGGTCAAATGCCAGCAACAGACATCGGCGAGTATTGCTTAATCCCTTTCGAGTGCGATTTTAAGGGATATTGTTGGCAGCGTCTTCCTAAACCTTCTGTACTCGACCTGAAAGGTAGATGTTATAGTGGCGTTAATAAATTCGATATGTATCGCAATGGTATTGTTCACTTTGAAGAGATTAATTTACAAACTCTTTCAGAAGGACAGAGAATACAGGTTACCGTAGAATTAAACCATGAAAACGTCCTGAATCACGGGGCTATTAGTCAATTCCTTGGAACATTACACTATCCTTTAGTATATCTCGATTTTGAGACGTTTATGCATCCGATACCTTTCTATAGTGGTTGCCGTCCATACCAGCAGACGCCATTTCAATATTCCATACATGTTATCCCAAATGAAGGTGCAGAATCCGTTCATTATGAGTTTCTCGCTGAATCGGGGAGT
>JADFXO010000488.1 GCA_015233485.1 Nitrospirota bacterium | reverse complement strand
TTATATCCACTCTCTTTAGATAGGCTTCGTAATATTGAGCCAAGGCCTAATCGTTCCCACAACGCCTCTACAACAAATAGAACTCCGAGAACATATCGCATTGTAGGTGTACCAAGAAGCCATCTCTTTATTGTTTTTATCGGTTAAGAGGCCATGATTAAAATTTCCGCTCCCAAGATTTCGAGTTTGGCGATAAGGAAAATAATGGCGTTGTTCGTTATTAATGAGAAAAAAACCCTCTTGGGTAGGAGCTAATTCAAAATCATAGCCATTCTGCCCAAAGACCAATTTGACAGCAATGGCCTTTGTTTGCTTCGGACCGCCCAAAAGATAAGAATCAGCATTACCGGCAACGTACTCTTTTAGGCCATCTGATTTCATCATGGCCGAAATGACTCGGAAAAGCTCTACAAAATTACTCTTCCCTGCACCATTTCCGCCGATGATAACATTCAGATTTCTCAGCCCAAAATTATTCAACTCGCGAATGGATTTAAACCCATTTATCGTCAGTCTATCAAGAGGCCTCCTCACTTATATGCCCTCCAAAGTCCACATGCGCTTCATGAACTCCTCTTCAATGAGGCGGACTGCTCGCCTTCCATCATATGGCCTTAACGCGAAGATTGACATCTCTTTCACTACCAGAGATGATTCACTCCCATTTTACCCCAAAAGAGTGCCAGACGCCGCCATAACCGTAATATAGATATCCGTCTGAATACGCTAAAATTGCCGTGCCATTCGTAAACCACTGGACATAGTATGTGCCGTTTGTGTCAGTACCTGTTTGCACACCCCCTGATTTTGTCCCAAAGAATGAGGAATATACGCTGTATGTCCCATTAATCCATGTGCTTGCGGTATCAGCGACGCTGGTAGCGTTCCACACAATAAAAAGAGAGTTCCAGCTTGTGCCGCTGAAGGAATACAGGTATCCATCAGTCCATGCCAAAATTACCTTGCCACTGTCAAAATATTGCATAAAGTACGCGCCGCTTGTCGTTGTTAATGTAGCCACACCACCGGCTTTTGTTCCATAGTATGAGGAATACTCGCTATATAACGCATTTATCCACGCGCTTGCCGCAGGATAGCTCGTTGAGTAATATCCTGTCCAGATAGAGCCATGCGTAGATGCAATGACCGCAACCAGCTTTGTTCCTGTTGAATCCGATGCTATGCCATTCCAATTGTTGCCGCCGCCATATACATTCGCCTCTGTCCATGTGCCGTTTGCATATGTCCAAATATCACCGCCATACGAAACTGCCGCCAGCCTGGTGCCGTCTGCGCTTGACGCCACGCCCGACCAGCCAGTCTGGCCTAATAAAGACTCCGTCCACAGGCCATTTGAATACACCCAGACGCCGGTGCTGTTGACGGCGGCCAGCTTCGTGCCGTCTGAATTTGACGCCACGCCAGCCCAATCGCTGCTGCCGCCATCTACCTGATTCGGCGTCCATATGCCGTTTGAATACGTCCAAATGTCACCGCCATTGACAGCGGCGACAAGTTTAGAGCCGTCTGCATTAGAGGCCACAGCCGCCCAGCTATTGCTGCCCCCGCCAGCATTGTTCGCCGTCCATACACCGTTTGAAGATGTCCAGATATCACCGCCATTGACAGCGGCAACCAATTTAGTGCCGTCTGAACTGGAGGCCACGGCCGCCCAGTTATTGCTGCCCCCGTTTACCTGATTCGCAGTCCATGTGCCGTTTGAATACGTCCAAATATCACCGCCACTGGCAGCGGCAACCAGCTTAGCGCCCGTTGAATCCGACGCCACAGCCGTCCAGCTATTGTTGTCTCCGTTAATCTTACCTTCTGTCCATGCGCCGTTTGAATAAGTCCAGATATCGCCACCCTTGATAGCGGCAATCAGCTTAGTGCCGTCTGAATTGGACGCCACGCTATACCACTTTGCGTTGGTGCCGGTACTATTCCATGCCCATCCATTGTCGGCATGAGACGGTTTGGATGCAAGCAGCGTGAGAAAAAATACCAACAACACCAACAAACATTTAACAGAACTACCCCATCTAAGCATATAACCTCCTCCATAAATGGCTAATCATAATCAGCGATGCGACTCCATGCTTCATCCGGAGGGTGCGGCAGCAACTCACCACCACACGCACAACTCCGTATTGACGCCGCTGTTGGCGTCAATTATTATAGCGGATGTTCCCCCGACAAAACAACGTATGCGTGCGTATTTAAAGGATAATTCAAAAAAGCATAGTGGCTATATCGGCTATCCTTTAAAATCAACTACTTGAGTGTAACAGATATTTCCCCAAAAAGTAAAATATTACACAGCGCTAAATCATAATTCTAACGTGTAGTCACTACGAAAAAATTACCCTTGACGTATTTATTTCTTCTCGCTATAATTAAGCAGTTGATTTTAAAGGATATCAGATGTAGCCACTTGGCATTTTAAAAATATTCTTTAAAATCATGCAGATATATGGTTTTCTCAGGGGAACATCCGTTCCAACAATTAAATGGGATGGTAACCGTTCACCGGCTATTGGAAGGCTTGTGGAATCATGGGTACCTCAATGCCTTTGCGATATGCTTCGACGGCCGCAGCAAGGTAGTTCCATGTGCGAATTTTTCTAATTTTGCATGTCCCGGCAACTGTACGAAGATATGCCGTTGTCCTCACTCCACCATCCGATTGACTGCCAAAATTTATTTTTCTTGAAAT
>JADFXO010000487.1 GCA_015233485.1 Nitrospirota bacterium | reverse complement strand
GCGATTAACGAGGACAAAAAAGTGGATGAATATGGCAATCGCAATCAGCACATCATCCACTGTTGGTGGTTTTTGGGTAGCTGAAACCCCTTGGTTCACATACTTTTGGAAAGGGTTTGGAACATTAACTGCTATCTTTTCAATTGTTAAGCCATTCCTAAACTATGACGACGATATTAAGTTAACAAAAGAAGCCCTTGACCAATACATGCTATTGGATAATGACTTCCATAATCTATCTATATCGATTAGGCAAACTGGAAAATATGACGATGAATCTAAAAAAACATTTAGAACCGTCATGGACAAGAAAACAGATGTTATAAGAAAATTCGGAGGCAACCCAATTCCAGAAAGATATATAACTCGTGCTTTCGAAAAGGTTAAGAAGGAATTACCCGAAACATCGTTTTATATACCGGAGGTTTAGAATATGAGTGATAAAAGCAAAATAACTCCCCAAAAAGGTATCCCCATAAGGAGAGATGATTCCGTTCCGTCAAAACGTATAGATGAATCTAAAATAATACGTAGGCATGTAGAACCGCCCGGATCGTGGAATGGACCCAAACCACCACAAAAACCGTAGAAAAAGTGAGCGGATAATTTTCGAATCTCCCCCTGAAAATCGGCGGCATAACCTCTTGCCGCATTTCCGGCTCTGGTGTCGCGTTCTACGCCCCGTCTTTCGGGGGGCGTGTCCCGTTGGGGATGTTTATGCCGAATTTCTCAAGCCTGTACCAGAAGGTTTTATAACTCATGCCGAGGAGCCGGGCGGCCTTTGCCGCTACATTATTGGCCTTTCGCATCGCCTGTTTTAACAGTTTTTTCTCCAGCTCTTCAAAGATGATCCCCTCCTCGGGGATTTCTATGTCCATGATGTCGCAGGCAACCGGCTGCTTCAATTCGCTTTTGACGTCGTCAAGACTAATGGCCGCGGCGTCGGCCATCAGTACCGCCCGCTCTATTACCGAACCAAGCTGGCGAATATTTCCCGGCCAGTGATAGTCTGTTAATAATTTGAGCGCACCGTTGTCTATGCCGGTTATCTGCTTTCCGAATTCCGCATTGTACCTGGAAATGAAGAAATTAACCAACAACGGTATGTCTTCTCTTCTTTCTGTCAGGGGCGGCAGCGTTACAGTTACTACCTTTAATCTATAGTAGAGGTCTTCTCTGAATTTCCCCGTTTCGATTTCCTTCTCAAGGTCTTTGTTCGTCGCGGCGATGAACCTGACGTTTACCTTTATTGTGTCCTTACCGCCTAGTCTGCGGACTTCTTTGTCCTGGAGGACGCGCAGGAGTTTAGTCTGGGTCAACAGGGACAGGTCGCCTATTTCGTCAAGAAAGAGCGTGCCGCCGTCGGCGGATTCGATTAAGCCGGGCTTTCTGTGAGTTGCCCCGGTAAACGCACCGGGTTCGTGTCCGAAGAGTTCGCTCTCGATGAGATTGTCAGGAATAGCCGCACAGTTGATTGGGGTAAAAGGCGCGTTTTTGCGCGGACTGTTATAGTGAATGGCGCGGGCGATGAGTTCCTTTCCCGTACCGCTTTCGCCGTAGATTAATACGGTAACAGGCGTGGCCGTTATCTTTTTTACGATATCTATCGCCGCAGTCATCTTTTTTGAGCGGCCGATTATACCCTCCATGTTGAACTTGTCAAAAAGTTCTCTGTGAAGCCGGATATTTTCCTTGAGCAGAGACATCCTCTCCGCGGCCTTGCCGACGACAAGTGTGATAACGTCTTTATCAAGCGGTTTGATGAGATAGTCAAAGGCACCCTTTTTCATGGCCTCAACCGCACTGTTGATTGTCCCATACGCGGTGATTACGACAACGGCCGGACGAGATGGCTCATTGGGCAGGTGCTCAAGCATCTGGATGCCGGTCATCCCCGCCATGTTGAGGTCGGTCAGGACTACATCGGCATTTTGCTCTCTGATTATCTTTAAGCCCTCTTCGGCGCTTGCGGCCGCAAATACCTCATACCCCTCATCCACGAGGATGGTTTTTAGGATTCCCCGCTGTAACGGCTCATCGTCTATTACGACAACTACTGCCATGCGGCCTCCAATTTCGGGTTGAGTTCATTTTTGTTGTTACTGTTTTGGCCGCTGCTTATGATCTCACTATTTTTGGACTCACAAGGGCAGGGAAGGAATAATTTCACTTCCGAACCCACCCCAGGCTCACTATAAAATTCAACCCTTCCGCCATGCTCTTCCATAACCCGAAAGGTCATCGGCAGGCCAAGTCCGGGATGATTCTGCTTGGTCGAGAAAAATGGCTCAAAGAGCTTTGGCAGGTTCTCGGCCGGCACCCCGGGGCCGTTGTCTTCTATGGTAAGAACGAATTCGCTTTCCTTTACCTCCGTGGTTATCTTTAAAAGGCCGCCGGAGGATTTAATGTCGTTGATAGCCTGAAAGGCGTTTGTTATGACGTTTAGTACGCAGGACTTAAACAAATCGGCATCGACATTGAGAGTCATGTCGCTGCAGTAGTTCTTACTGATAACAATGCCGTCGGCCTCGGCCTTTGCCCATACGAGGGCTACGACATCCTCAAGGACATCGTTTATCTTCACTATTTTGGGGCTTATCTTTAGTGTCCTGCTGAACTCAAGGAAATCGTTGACAAGGTTGTTAAGCCTGGAAATTTCGTGTTTAATGCCGACGACGAGGGTGTTGAAATTATCCAGTTTATCCTTGTCTTCGGGGGGGTATTTGCCGCT
>JADFXO010000486.1:2160-2740 GCA_015233485.1 Nitrospirota bacterium | reverse complement strand
TCTCCTTAGGGGAGGCCTTCGTAACAGGCAAAAACCTCGTCCCCAGTCCGGCAGCGGGTAGAATGGCCTTTCTCAACATGATGTGTATGTTAACACATACGATAAAATAATTGAAACAACAATTTCGGCGTCCTTTAGCATTGGGGCTTTTTCATATTTTCCGCTTGTCATCCATCAGACATGATCGCCTTGATCTCAGCCGCTATCCTGTCTTTGATGTCATTGTTAGGGGCGTCTTTTCGTATAAAGTCCTTTGCCCCGGCAACAATGCAGTCATCTATGACACACATATCGTCATGAGAGGTTATCATTATTACATTGGCACAGGGAAATTCGGCGATTATCTCCCTTAACGCCGTTATCCCGTTTTTGACAGGCATAGCGATATCAAGAAAAACAACATCTGGCCTTAGTGTCCTGTAAAGCCTGACGGCCTCGGCGCCGTTTGCGCCCTCTCCGGCAACATCAATGTCCAGGGATTTAATAATTAATTTCAATAACTTCACATGTTTCTGGTTGTCATCGGCTATGATTGCCCTTACTGTACTCATCTGCTCCTCCATAAAATATCAAGGATAGG
>JADFXO010000486.1:0-2151 GCA_015233485.1 Nitrospirota bacterium | reverse complement strand
CTCCTAATTATATTTCATAATCGTAATTTTGTCAAATGGCGCGTAAAAGTGTGTGTGCCAGGCCAAAACATATTGACATTACATGCCGGTAAATGCTTAGCTATACAATATGGTGTAAGAAGGAGAGGTGGCATATTGAGCGGTTTATTAAGGATTAGAAAGACGGGGGCATTGCCGGTTTTACGGCGGGCAGCCGCACAGCGGGGCTTTACGCTTATTGAAATCCTGATAGTTGTAATGATAATCGGCCTTATCGCCTCTCTGATAGCGCCGAATATTTTACAACGGTTTGAGAGTTCGAAAGAGCAGCTCACAATCGCCCAGATAGAGCTCCTGTCAACATCGGTGCAGTCGTTCTATCTTGATGTGGGCAGGTGTCCCACCGACCTGAATGAGCTGATTGTCTCTACGGATAAGC
This sequence comes from Nitrospirota bacterium, assembly GCA_015233485.1. Classification (GTDB taxonomy): domain Bacteria; phylum Nitrospirota; class Thermodesulfovibrionia; order Thermodesulfovibrionales; family Magnetobacteriaceae; genus Magnetominusculus. The sequence continues at coordinate 1,733 of JADFXO010000486.1, read as the reverse complement.
TCTGGCGCGGCCCATATCTTTCAAAGCAGATTATCCCCCAGGACCCATGGCACAGAGACTACCAGTATAAGTGTCCCGGTGAGCATGGCCGTTTCGATTTACTCTCTCTCGGCCCGAATGGCAAGATGGATGACAAGATCATCAAAAACTGGTAACACCATAGCTGGCTGCCGCCGGGGCGAAATCATATGCTCATAGGCGAGGTATTAACCGAACTCTTCGACCTCGGCGCCGCCGAGATAAATAAGGCGCTTGAGCTGCAAAAAGAAGTCGGCGGATATGTAGGGCAAATACTCATCAGCATGGGGGCGGTTAACGAAATCCAACTGATGGCCGCACTGTCAAAACAAATGGACATTCCGTTGTTTGACAGAGAGACCCTTCCTGAGATAAATGCGGATTTCTATGCGAAGATTACAGGCCTCATAGACACAGAATATCTTTTAAGGCAAATGTATCTGCCCATATCGGCTGAATTTGAGGGCGGCGGGCCGGAAGGAAAGGAAGGTCAGGACACACCCGCCAGGTGCCGCTCCATTGTCTTTATCACCAATGATCCATTAAAATCGTCCGTCTTAGATTACGCGTCAAAGGTTTTGGGCTGCCGCGTCAACCTGATGCTTGCCGCCGGGCAAGTGATAAATGAGCTGTCAAGGCCGCTGCAAACCTTTGACAAGGACCTCGTCTCTCTTACTGTTGACGACAACCCGGAGCTCCTCAGGGAAATGGCCTCAGAGGCCCCTGTCATTAAGTTTCTGAACAATATCCTTAGTAATGCCGTAGAGCTTAGGGCGTCGGACATCCACATGGAGCCGTCAGAGCCGTCAAGCCGCATCAAGCTCAGAATCGACGGCGTACTTCATGACTCCGAGACGGTCAACGAAAAACTCTTCCTCGCCCTTGTCTCACGCGTCAAACTTCTTGCAAGGCTGGACATTGCCGAGAAGAGGTTGCCCCAGGACGGGAAGTTCAGCACCAAGATATCGGCAACCCTGATTGACGTCCGTGTCTCCTCCATCCCCTTTGCCATTGGCGAGGGCGTGGTAATGAGGCTGCTATACAGGGAGCGCCTGACGTTTGACATAACAAAGCTGGGAATAGAAAAGGATGTTGAACCGGTAATCATGGAATTAATCAACATGCCTTATGGGATATTGCTGGTCACCGGCCCAACAGGCTCAGGCAAGACCACATCGCTCTATTCGATGCTGTCGAGTCTGGACAAAAGAGAAAAAAAGATAATCACCGTTGAAGACCCCGTGGAGTATAAAATCGACGGGATAAATCAGATACAGGTCAAGGACGAGATAGGGCTGTCCTTTGCGGCCTGCCTGAGGTCTATCCTAAGACACGACCCGGACGTAATCATGGTCGGTGAGATAAGAGACCCTGAGACTGCCGCCGTGGCCGTGCAATCGGCCCTCACAGGACACCTTGTACTGTCCACGCTTCACACCAACGACGCCCCAAGCAGCCTGTTCAGGCTTATTGAGATGGGGCTTGAGGATTACCTGCTTAACGCCAGTATACTTGGAATAATAGCCCAGAGGATTGTGAGAAAGAACTGCGAGTTCTGCTCCACCCCTTACGAACTGCCCAAACCGATTATCGAAAAGTATGGATTTGCCCAATTATACGAGAAGTACGCCGGTTCAACGGGGTTCACGGAGAAATCCCTGAAGGGGCCGACAAAAGGCACGGGCTGCCGCCGCTGTGCGGGCACTGGGTACAGG
>JADFXO010000485.1 GCA_015233485.1 Nitrospirota bacterium | reverse complement strand
TTCTACTTCTTCAACATAACTCCTGTCCATACCACTGATGATACTACTGTCGATTCATAATTGTCCAGAATTATTTGATTTGCCCTGTCCCTCCTTAGGTTTTAAGGCCAGAATAAATCCACCGTGTGGTCTCAAGCCCACAGGTAACAAGCAACAAAAACATGTTGTAATAATTGTATTTCTTTGTTACTATGTCGGTGGACACTTACATGATGAAGGTATCTACTATATCGTTCCACGGAAAGAGGTTGTGCCGCGCGGTTGTGTCAATTTGTGTGATGGTTTCTTTATTCGCCGCCGCGGCGGTGTGTGCTGCAGGGCAGGCCTCGCCGCAAGGCGCGGTGCTTACTATCTCTGAAGGGCTTGCCATTGCCACAACTGAAAGCCGTATCATGAAGATTGCCGGTGAAAATATTAATATCTCCCGGAAAGAAACAGATGTCGCCATGTCTATACTCCTGCCGTCAATAAACGCAGGGATTTCAGAGGGTTTTCTTTCCAACAAGCCGACGGCAATTTTTGGAAGTATGCAAGTGCCAATGGCCAACAGGGATTCCTTCTCCTACGGGGTAGAACTTAAACAGACACTTTTCAACTTCGGCGCTAACACTTCAGGCTATAAGGCATCTTTGGAGGCCCTTGAGGCCGCTAAGGTTGATTATGAACGAATTAAGAATCTCACGGCAATTGAGTTTATTGTGGGATGCTATGAAGTCCTTGAGTACGATAAGTTTATTGAAGTATCCCAAATGGAAATCGAAAGACTTGATGTCCATCTTAAAGTGGCACTTGAGCTTTTTAAAGAAGGCGTGATAACGAAAAACGACCTCCTTCAGGCAGAGGTAAGGCTCTCAGACGCAAAGCAGCGCCTCTTGTCTGTAAAGAATCTCCGCATGGTCTCCGCCTCGAAGTTAAATAATTTACTCCTGAGGCCGCCTATGGCAGAGATACGCATCGCCGAGCCTGCTGATGAGGAAAAGATTATCCCGGAAAATGTTGAAATCGGGCAGTTTTTGGAAATGGCCGAAAGTCAAAGGCCGGAAACAAGGATTATTGACCATGAACTTCAGATATTGACGCTTCAGGAGAAAATGAAAATTTCAGAATTCTTCCCGGCATTTTACGCGCAGGGGGGTTATAACTACACGCAAAACGACTACCAGGTGTATGAAGGCAACTGGTCTGTTATGCTTGGCGCGAAGATGAGCCTATTCAGCGGCGGCGCCACTAAGGCCGAATTGTCAAAGCTGCGATACAAGAAAGAAAAACTCTCTGAAGAAAGGAAAAAACTCATAGACGACATCAAGCTTGAAATAGAGCGATATTACCTGAGCGTGAATAGCGCCGTGGAAAAACTCCTCGTAATGAAAGATTCAGTTGCCCAGGCGGAGGAGAATTTAAGGATAAACAGGACGCGTTACGAACATGGACAGGGCACCGCCATAGACGTTATCGACGCAATCACGCTCCTGACGAAGACACAGACGAACTACTACAGCGCCCTCTACGAGCGTAAGCGCGCCTACGCCGGACTGCTCTACTCAAGCGGAGCAGACTTAAAGGAACAGTTTAAATAGCATTGAGTATATTAATGGATTTACGGAGAATTTAAGAAATGGAAGAAACCCTGAGCAATTCATCAAAGAAGAAGAAAATTGCCATAACGGCCTTTGTCATAATCATCGTCATCGGGGCGTTTATCGCGGTCTCGTATCTCAGGTACATGGCCGTGCATATTTCAACGGACGACGCCTTTGTCGAGGGTTCGATTTACACCGTGTCGGCAAAGGTGCCGGGTACGGTAAAGGCCGTCTATGTAAAAGACAACCAACTCGTTAAAGAGGGAGAACTCCTTGCCGAGCTTGACTCTTCGGACTTTGCCGTAAAGCTGAAAGAGGCGGAGGCCGCCCTAAGCGCCGAGACATCGAAGTTTAGCGAGGCCGGCTCAAGACTTGAGGCAGCCGCAAGGGCGCTAAACGAATACCACGCCAAAACCGCCGCTGCTAAGGCAAACGTCGAGCTTGCCGAGGCAAACCTCACGCAGGCGGCCATGGATATTAAACGGGCAGAAAACCTCTTTAAAAACGACGCCATATCGAAAGAGAAATACGAAAAGACCCAAACGAACTATAACGTCCTGTCCGCGGCAAAAAAGTCTGCTTCAGAGCAGTTCAAGCAAGCGGGACTTTCAGTCGTTACACAGCAGTCTGTCATAAAACAGGTCGAGTCCATGCAAGTCGCACAGTCCTCGTCTATAAAGCAAAAAGAGGCGCTTGTGGAGGCGGCCAAACTGAATATGGGGTATACAAAGATATATTCGGCCGCGTCGGGCAATATTAACAAGAAAAGCGTGGAAGTTGGAAACCACATACAGGCGGGCCAGCCGCTTATGGCCGTCGTGGCCCTTGATGACATTTGGGTGGTGGCAAATTATAAAGAGACGCAGCTCTCCAAAATACGCCCCGGACAGCGTGTCGAAATCAAAGTCGACGCCTATCAGGGCAGGATTTTTAAAGGAAAAGTGGACAGCATCATGTCCGGCACGGGTGCGGTGTTTTCCCTGTTCCCCCCTGAAAACGCCAGCGGCCACTATGTAAAGGTCGTTCAACGCGTACCCGTAAAAATCCTCCTTGACAATGATACCGAAAAGGTAAACGTCTTAAGGGTGGGGATGTCCGTAGTGCCTACTATATTAGTAGACTAATGGCATGAACAATCGGCTTATTACTAAATTAATACGGCGGGAAATAAG
>JADFXO010000484.1 GCA_015233485.1 Nitrospirota bacterium | reverse complement strand
GCTTCAGTTGAGGCAATTCGCAGACAGGCTTTTCTTTCCTTGTTCCGTAAAGGCCAACCTGTATTTTACTCTCATGTAAACCCTAATTCCTGAGCAACATCTTCGACGGATATGAGTTTTCCTTGTCTGGCATTTGTTATGCTTTCCAGCAACTCATGTTCTACCTCTGGTCTCAATGCAAGACCATAGTCTGGATCAATGGCCTCGTGAATGGTTTGAACGATTAACGCCTTCAATTCCTTTGCGGTCATGCCGGCTACTCTCTTGTATCTTCTACTATAGCCATATGCTTATACCTCCGGTATCCAGAAAACACAGCGACGGCAGCGATTGACTTGCCGTGCCCTTAGATATGATTATATATTAATTGGACATGTTGGTCAATAAAAAGGGTTGGAGAAGCAAACTGCCCCGTTACTTTCTTTATCTTAGCTGCCCGTCTTCTTTTACTTCAAACAGAACAGGCAAATCACATTCTTTGATACGAAGTCCCGTGCCATGGTTTCTAACATTGCTGGTTTCTTTCAGGTGCATTCTTATATCGATACAAACAATAGAATCCTCAAGTGCCTTTATAAAACTCTGAGCAGTTGGTTCTATCAACAAACAGGCGTCGTTAAAGTGGAATTCCTCAATGTTGTTTTTATCAAATCTGGAGTCAGCGATAACAAACAGCACTTTACCCAATTTGCTTATCAGTTTGCTTACCAAAACATAAATATCCCAAGAGGCAAGTACATCATTCCTGCCATGTATCAAATTCAATCGATGATTATCTCTGTCAACTTGGATTGATAAACCCTGAGAATTTTGTGTTTTTGACCAAACGGTATTATAGAGGGACTTCCTTCCGTTTTCATCAATATAGCCATAATTTTCAATGATTTCTTTTTGTGGCAACTGCCACACTGCTCTATTAAACGTAAATAACGTTATCAACGACGATGAATTTCGCCTTGTTGCCTTTAACTCAACCCTTCCGCCTATGTCCGGCACTGAGATATTTGTTTCATTTAACCCCAGCTTAGTTTCCAGCGTGTAACCTATGCCCGTAGAGCCGCGTCTTAACGAGGAGATATAACCTTGCTCTTTTAGGCTTTTCAATTTTTTTATTATTTCTATGTATGTCATCTATTCCTTTTACAAACTACTACGTATTCGTATTTCATTGTAGGGGCTTTTTCACCGGTTATATTTGTTGGTGAATTCTTGGAAGGCATTCTCTTATTTCCAATTAGACGCACTCGCGTCTCCATATGACTACACCCGAGTGATCCCAGCATCTCAACGCATATGATATCGGTTGGGAGCTGCGTACCTTTTACTGTCCTGTTGCCAACCACAAATACTATATATCCACCTATTTTTATCTTTGAAATAATTCTTTTCATACATTGAAATATATCGTAATAAAATGAAAACACGTGCATGGATCTATTTAAATCCTGCTTTGAGACAAGACTTAGAATCATGTATAGAGTAGGAGAGGAAACTCCGCTGTTAATTGTAATGCGCTTGCAGCCTAGTGATTTCTTGTCTGAATCATATGGAAGGTTCAGCCATTGAAGAGACAATCTTGAAAACTGTCCGTAGGCTACGGTAGTTTGAGAATCGCCATATGGCGGGGAGGTAATCAACAGGGAAATGCTGTTATCCTCTAATGGGATATCATCTGTGAGGGTATTTACCAGTTGAATATCAGGGTCATGGGTAATCTTGTTTAATTTATAATAATCATCAAGAAACTTTATATTTTTAAACGAATTAATTGTAAACAATTTGATAGTATCGAGTTGGCAGGGTTTTTTGCGCCTGACTAATTTAAACTCATTAGGTTTTGTTTGAGATACTGCCCTGATAGTTTCAGATAAAGTTACTTTATAAAACCTTTGAACATCCTCGTCGTCTATCGAATCTATCAATGTTATAATTTTAGAAATAGACATTATTCTTTCTGGTGTAAACCAAAAGTTAATATTGGGAAATACAGGTGGATTTGGCATGACATCATAATACTGTCTATTAATATTTTCAAGAGTATTAAATAGAATATCTTTTTTTATAGGGGTAGTTCTAACTTTAGCAATTAAAACAGCCAAAGGATTAATATCGAAACCAACAAATTTACGCCCCATTACTCCAGATTCTACCGCCGACACGCCCGACCCCATGAATGGGTCTAAGACATAATCACTTTCAGCAGAGTAGCTACCAATTAATTGCCTCACTAAACGAGAATGAAACATAGCAGGATACGCATGAATTGAATTTACTCCCTCGCCTGCCCTGATACCGCCAAAATCTAACGACTCGTCTCTATTCACGACTTTGCGCTGTAACAGGTCATGGGTTAATAATTCATTTGAAGATTTCAGATCAAATAGGCCTATGTCACTATAAACTTCTTCCATAGATTAACTATATCTCAACCTTAACAGTTTTGTCGATACCCGAATAGTGCATCCGCCAAATGGTCGCGGCTATTGACTTGCCAGCCCCTTATATGCGATTATATATTAATTGGAGATACCAGTCAATAAAAAGGAGGATTCAGAGTTATGTGCAAAAGTAAAAGAACTATTGTCGGGGTAATGCTTATAGTGTGCGGGCTGATAGCCGGGCTTGTTATCGCGTCAAACTTTAACATACAAAACCAGTCCTCGGCCCAGGCTAAAGAAGTCTCATCTCAGAGCAGGGATGTACTTGTACAACTTAGTAACGCCATGGCCGAAGTCGCCGATGTGGTCAAACC
>JADFXO010000483.1 GCA_015233485.1 Nitrospirota bacterium | reverse complement strand
TAATTGCTTCGAGTATGGCAAGGTAAGCCGTCCCGAACGCTTCCCGTACGGGCTTCTTATCGAGATGGATGTTATCAAACCCTTAGCGTTTTCCATATATCGAAGGGCTTCCCCTTCTGTATGTGTCGGCTTAGGTAAACTCATACTTGATATTGGCAGTTTCTACGGGGAATGTCAAGGGTGTGGAGTTACGGCCAAAATGGTAATATGTTCTTTGCCGGGGCCGTAGTGCCAGAAAATACGGTATGCCGCTGGTGTGGATTGTTCAGCGTATGCGACAAAGACCTTCTCACCCTTAGCGCCTTTAAGTGTTGTGAACTCGTGAGTGTTTAGCCTTGGGTGCTTAGGGTTTTGAGAAAGGAAGCGAATAGCTTTTTAACAGCATTACGTCTTTTTTCTAACCCTTTGTCGAATTTAAGTTTGATTAGCTGGAATTTGGCAGTGTCGGTAAACAGGACTTCTAACAACAGCTTTCCTACAATTCGTCAAGGTTGAGCTTCTGAACCCTGCCAGCCTTAGCGTCTTCTAACCCGATAAGAACGCTTTTAAGAGCTTCGGGGTTATAGTAAAGCCATTGTTCAGCTTGTGGTATATCAGCTTCGGTTTTAAGTAATGCGTTTGCCGTGTCCATACTTTATCGTAAGACTTTCAGGGTATCCGTGTCAATGATTAGGCGGTGTGTGCAGAGTTATTTGAGCTTCGGGCGAAGGTAAAAGAGGGGAAGCCCTGCCCTTGCCCGTGTGAGTGAGGGCTTCCCGATGGCCGGTATGCCAGAGGCCAAAAGGGCATGGACAAACCAGTATGCTTGGGGATAGAATATCATCATGGAAACGCTTACACCTGAACGAGACTTAGACTTAACGGAGATAATCAACGGGGAGGAAGTTGTGTCGCCAAGCCCTTTTAGTAAACATCAGCGCATTGTTTTGAATTTGATTGATATTATTCGCCGACACGTCAAAACGAATAATTTAGGGCAAGTTTACTTATCCCCTCTGGACGTAATCTTTGAGGAAGGAATTAACCGGCTTCAGCCCGACATATTGTTTATCAAAAAAGAAAATGAGGCTATCATTCAGGATTGGATACGCGGCGTGCCTGATATGGTCTGTGAGATTGTATCGCCCTGGAGTTACAAAAAGGACATGATAGTAAAGAGGGCCATCTACGAGAAGTATAAAGTGCCGGAGTATTGGATTGTCGTATCGGAGCTGCTGGTAATCGAGGTCTTAACTATCGAGGTCGGTAGATACAGGACACACTCCATTGGGGATATAGAGGGCGACGGAGTGGTTACTTCTAAGGTCATCGAGGGACTGCAAGTCAATATCAGAGACATTTTCGAGGTCTAAAATCCTTCTGCATTATTGAACCGCTATATCAAAGCCACACACTGATATGCCCTGCACAACAAACACTATCCCTGCCAATCCTACAAGGCAGCGTTATGGTTATCCCCGCAGTTAGCGTCGGCACACCTACGGTCATTATTGATACAGATAGACCGGGATAGCCATGACAGGCCGCAACGCTGGTTGAAAATCCCGTGAAAATTGTATAACAACGACATGGGCGACATAGAGAAACATTACGATTTTTTCAAACGTCCTGTAATCAATTCGCCTTATGTGTGTCCTGTCCGCCATTGGGAGCTTGACGATCAAGGCCAGCCGACACAAAGGATTATCGAAGACCGTCGGCGTGCTGAGTTTATTACTCCAATACCCAGGCCTAAGAAACACAAGAGGGTAAGGGTCTTTCTACCCAAGACAACAGTATGACCCTACTTCTGAAATGATCAACCAGATCCGTCTCCATGTGGACAGGTGGCGTGGTATAATAAATACAAATTCATGGCAGGTAACGCCTGAAACAGCCCGTCTTCTTCAATATTGGAGACATCATCAATTCACCGGAATACGTCCTTTTTTCTGTCAGATAGAAGCAGTTGAAACCGCGATATGGCTTACAGAGGTTGCTCCGCATGATAAAGGTGGAAAGATATTTCTTGAACACCTTACCAACACAAGCAATAACGCTAATCCAGAGCTGGTACGTATGGCCCTCAAACTTGCCACAGGGGCAGGTAAGACAACAGTTATGGCTATAATAATAGCATGGCATACCATCAATGCAGTGCGTCATCCTAATAGTAAAAGGTTTACTCGAGGTTTTCTGATTGTTACCCCAGGTATTACTATTCGAGACCGTTTACATGTCCCGAAATGCAATAAGCAACTTCACGCCGTACCGTCTGTTCGGGAAGTTTTACAGTGATGCGGTCTATTCTCATCACCTGACTCTGAAAATGGAAAGTCTATGTAGTCTTTCAGTTCTGAGCTGCAACGAATAATGCGTGTTTCTATCCGGCCATGCCCTTTATCTACTGTTTTGTGTTGAGGGGGGAAAAGCCTCCCACGAAAGTGCTTCTATATCCTGCTTTAATGTGCTTTGATTGTCCTTGACCGTGAAAAAATAATGTGCTTCTTTCTCCATTACTATAAATCCGGCAGTCTTTCTCTGAGTATGCAGTGCGTCGGCCGTTACCGTCATACCGCTAATGTCCACGTCTTTAAGTAATTGCTTTACACCGGGTATTTCTCCACCACCAGTGGAAACCTCCTTCTGTGCAATCGTTATGCCCTCGTGATGAAAAAAGCGCTTAGCAAGTGCAAACCTCCAGCACCTTTTACAGTCTTACCGTCAATGGCAACTCCTTCAGTCCCATCGGATTTCCTTTGCTTTTGCAGCCATTGCCCTACAACCCTGTCTATCTCATC
>JADFXO010000482.1 GCA_015233485.1 Nitrospirota bacterium | reverse complement strand
GAAACCGAGCGAGAAATCAAAAAAGGAACCCGGGCGATATTTGAGGGCTCCTTTAGTTTTAACGACGTATTCACCAGAGTTGATATCATTGATTGTAGGAAAGGCTACCATCTCTATGAGGTAAAAAGCACAACAGAGGTTAAAGCTGAGCATAAAGACGATGTAGCGCTGCACTATTATGTTCTTGCCGGTGTTGGGGTTAAAGTATCATCGGCGTCTGTAGCCTATATTAATAACCAGTATGTCAGAAATGGAGATATAGAACCGGCGGAACTGTTTTCCATAGATGACGTTACCGATGTTGTAATGGAGAAGCAGGAATTTATCGCGGCAGAGATAGAGAAAATGAAGCGGGTACTACTTGGTATGACGCCACCATCTATAGATATCGGAGAGTACTGCGATAAACCTTATACCTGCGATTTTAAGGGCCATTGCTGGAAAAATATCCCGAAGCCCTCCGTTTTTGATATTCGGGGTAGAGGGGTTAAGAAATATAATCTCTATAGAAGGGGGATTGTGGCTTTAAAGGATATACCGATTAATGAACTGTCACCCACACAGCGAGTACAAGTAGAATGTACCCTTGAGGAAAAGGATATTGTTAAACGTGATAATCTGAAATCCTTCCTAAAGACTCTCTGGTACCCGATTTGCTTTTTAGACTTTGAGACGTTTATGGGCCCAATCCCGCTTCATAATGGAATAAAGCCCTACCAGCAAGTACCATTTCAGTATTCTATAGATGTTTTGGAGAATAAGGACTCGGCACTGAAACATTATGATTACCTCGCCTATGCTGGTATTGACTGTAGGCAGGAGCTTATAGAGAGGCTTATCTTGGAAATCTCTGAAAACGCCTGCGTGATTGTCTATAATCGTACTTTTGAGACAATGGTACTCAATAACTGTATAGGCTGGTTTCCACAATATAAGGATAAAATTGAAAATATCATATCTAACATCAAGGACCTCATGCTCCCTTTTAAGAATAAAGATGTCTATTTTCATAAGTTTAACGGCTCTTACTCGATTAAATGTGTGCTCCCTGTACTGGTTCCGGAGCTATCATATGAGGGGCTTGATATAAATAATGGCGGTATGGCTATGTTTTCGTTTTTTAAAATGGCGGAAACAGATAGTGAGACAGTTGAAATTATTCGGAGGTCTCTCATCGAGTACTGCCGTATGGATACGATTGCTATGGTAAGGCTTTTCGAAAAACTAGAGTATCTTGCTGTTTATAGAGTTAAACAGCACCGAAAAATAATTATATCAGCAGCGGCATAATTTCACAGAGTAACGCTTATTGTCGTCTATTTATATGGATGTGATTACTGAGCGCCGCATCGAACATATAGGCTCCAGACATTCAGATTAATCAAATATCCATGAAATTTATTTACCGGTAAACTCTAATGCTCAAGTGAGCAAGTATCACCGTAAATGACTAAACAGCTCCATAGTTATTGATGGAATGGGCTTAATTTCAATATATAATAAGGGGATATCAAATTAAGTAGAAATAAATCATCCGTAGTAAGAACTCATAATATCTCCTATATTCCTAATACATCGGCTGGTTATATCCGCATTTCGACTGTACCTATGCGTGGTCAGCAACGATAACTATAGAGGTATAACAATGTTTAACATATCTCGAATTTACCCCGTAACTGTTGAAGCTATGGGTGGGTGAATTGTTTTGAAAACGGGGTGGGTGAATAATTATGAAAATAACATAAAGCAAAGATTCGCAATAGCTACTCCGCGCCTTGAAATGTGTTATCTATTGAGTTAGAATTAGACAGACACGCTATAAATTGAAGTCTCTATCTATGATGGGAATTAATATTATACCTCTTGAAGTTACGGCAGTTGATAAATTCCTAACAGATAATTTCCCTACTGGTATGTACTATGATGAAAAGTGAGCTATAAGAGCACGATATGTTCGGTTTGTAGATTTATAAATAAAGGCGAATTAAATGCATTTTGTCAATTGTATTTTTATAATTATGATGCTAATATATATCATGAATATTGAGAGACTCTAATAGTCATATTATAAACTAAATATTAATAAAAGGAGAACAGATGTTGGATAAGGGTTTACAAATGAGAAATAATCTAATAATATCTTCTGCATATATCGCTGCATATGAAATGCTAAATAGCCGTATCATTGATTTTATTAATGATATCAATAATTTAAATATATATATGCATGGAATCTATTTGATTGATACAACGAGTTATAATAACAATTCACCAGAAGATAAAATGTACCTTCAAAACAAAGCATTGCACCATATGCTTTACAATAACGTTATTAACTATTGTGACTTCAGCTTAATTCCTAATATTCGGATTTACCGTAATTATTTAGCACATAACATGGAATATTATATATTTGCAGAGCCATTGCGCGGAACTAGCTCATCACTATATGCAATGAAAGATATATTTTATAAAATTGAGATGTGGTGCGCCGACAGAGTTGATAGATTTATAAATCCATGCAATAATAAAAGAACTATAAATGCCTATGGTGTTGTAAATAGTATGAAATTAGAACGGATTAATCAATTTGTAAAAACGGCACTTACGATCGATGAATCAATGAAAGAAGGCGGATTTGCTGGAGTCAGATATTAAACATCATATTTGTGGATTTTTGCTATGTCCTATAAGAATGTAAGCGTCAAGATAACCCCATCTTCACAGAAAGATAAGAACGTGTCATAATGGGCCTATAAAATGAGGTTCATCATGACAAACAA
>JADFXO010000481.1 GCA_015233485.1 Nitrospirota bacterium | reverse complement strand
TTGTAATAAAACGTATCAGCCTGCTTTACCATGTTCTTTATCACGTCGAGAAGGATATTTTTAGCCGGATCGCTGTTCTCATCTTTAGGATTTTCTTTGCTCATGTCGGCGACATCAACCTCCTGATAATTTGTGGTAATAATAACATAAGGCAAAAAATCATATAAAATAAAATGTCGAGAAATAGTGAGGTATTGACGATTTTATCACCTTTTCGTCTATACTAAAAATTACAATATGTTTGATATCCAGATGTTTGATATCCAGTCAAAGCTAAAGAGGAAACCACCATCCGTCATTGAGATGGCAGTTGAGATTTGCGGGGAGAGAAGCTTCATTTCATACGCCCCGGCAAGCCGGTTGATAACGCTTATATGGAGAGTTTCAACGGCAGGTTCAGGGATGAATGTCTGAATCAGCACTGGTTTATGAGCATCTGGCACGCCCGCGAAATCGCAGAAAGTTATCGACTCGATTATAACAACGCGCGGCCGCATAGCTCTCTGGGCAACATGACCCCGGCTGAGTTTATAAGACTTGAAAGAGAAAGAACCGTTGGGATACTCTAATTATGAGTGGCACAACCGATGGGGGCAGGTCCGGGCTGCGATGAACTTTCATCCCACCAATGCAATTTCTCCCTTAAACGTTCTGCGAAGAACGATAACCCGGCGGCTCCGACTCCAGCCCGACAGTTGCAACCCGGCCTCCTGAGCGGTAAACCCGCAACCGGCGTCCGTCCACTGCTCGTACGCAAAAAGCTTACGAATGAGCCTCTTGACCTTGGCGGTTAGACGCAGCTTCATCAGACAATCGATGCCTCTGGCTTCGGCCTCGATCATTAGCGGCTCCACTCCAAAAGATGCGTCTCCACGGATAAATACAGGTCTGCATTTTTCGGGCAACGAATCCAAATATTGACATAGACCCGGCGCTACGTGTTTGGATGTGAATTGATTGCCGTCTCTTACTTCAGCGCCAATCGCCAGCCGTGTGTTTGCCATAAAATAACCGTGATAGCGTGACTGGGTCGTCCAGGCTTACGGGTTCTACTCCGGTGCGTACCTTGCAGTCCAATCCCATACCATTTTTCCGCTCTCCCAATTGGTGAGTCCTCCTCATCCTGTTTTTTGACTCTAAACCCCGGCCACTCCTTGCTATGCACTATTTTACCACTTCTCTAACTGCCGTTTTTAGGCTAAAAAGCCTTTTCAGATTGGAATAGCACTTTAAAAATGCTATGTGCTCTTCTTTATGCGCGTCGTATTCCGGGTATTTGTGACTACTTACAGGTGTATTTTGCGCTGACTCACTATTGTATTGCGGCTTTTTTACTCTTTTTGCTTGTGGAATGTCCAGCCAAACCGTCTGATGAAAGAGAAAGACATTCTAAAGTTGATATTGAAACAAAGAATTTATCTTCTTTTCCGCAGGAAATTATAGCCACCCCCACGTTATTTGGGAGACAATTCAAATCAGTGCCGTGGAAGTTTCCATCTTTGTCTGTATAACCTTCTTTCTTAGAGTTACATTCTTTGGGTAAGAAGGAAGATACTTTGATGCTTTCAGTTGTACAGTTTTTAAACTTTATTGGTTCATATTCAAATGTTCCTTGCGACAGCGAAAGCAACTCATGACAAATTACTCTTTCGTAATATTGATATATAACTTTTGGTGGCAGTTTAGGAATATCTTTTTGCTTTTTTAGCCTAACCTCTTCTCCATATGTTAGGTTGAAACATATTCCCGACACCATCAATGCTGCGGTCAAAAATAACACCTTAATCAACATTTTTATCACCTAAAATTATATCATTTGCAACAGTTTCGTAAATGATTACTTATTATGTACCCATTTGTCAAGTTAGGCGGCCTATGGGGCAGGGCAAACGCACTATGATAATGGTTGAAGGTTGAGGATGGAGGCTCTGTGTGAATCTTCTTAGGCGGCTTTTAAGCGTTTATTTTTCATACCAAGATGTATATGGTTTATTCTGTTTAAGGAGATTAAGGGCTAAACGTCTTGTTATAGAAAGATTTTCTGCACTATGACCGGCTCTGGCCCGGCACTAATCCTCGTTTGTCTACGTTTCATAACAGCATCCAATGATAAACTACATCCGTCGCCCTAAAAAGCGCGAGGAGGCAGAAGCCTAAAGCAATAGTCATTATTTTCCTGCTACGTAAGTGCAACAGATTTTGCTCGGCCACTTCATGTCTGAGTTGCCGATAGATCGTCCCCGCCGTCAGGAAGCCTAACACCACAGTGTCCCCTCCGAAGCTGAAAAAGGGCATCGGAAAACCCATGGTCGGCAGCAGTCCAAGCGAGACAAATATACTTATGACATTCATTACCATGCACATTACCGCAAGGAGAAAGGTTAGGGTTGCCTCAAAACGGCTCCTTGCCTTCATTGTTGCCCTAACGGCGAAATAGAAAAAACCAAGGCAGACCGTCAGCATCAGAATTATCCCAGCCAGCCCGTAATGTTGTGCTGTAAAGGAAAATATGAAATGCGTATTGGCGGCGGGTAGAAGATTGACAAAATCCATTGTCATTTTTTTACTTACCGGGGCAATTGCGCCTACCCTGGAGAGAGTGTTTCCGATTCTGATATACGGGCTGTCGTTGGGGGTCAAATATAGCATAGACCCTCCCTCTTTCTTTAAAAGTCCGCAAAAAGAGTCAAAAGTATCCATTTTTTAGAATTTCACTTCTTTAAATTATCGGTAAGCAATAACGTATCCTGTTTTTTCAGATACTTGCCGATGTATTCGTTTTTGAGGAGTTTTTTGTATA
>JADFXO010000480.1 GCA_015233485.1 Nitrospirota bacterium | reverse complement strand
CAAAAAATCATTTATAAGAGAGAAAAAGGGACCAATATGGAATCACCATCCATTGTTGTTCTCATCGACAAAAATACCAAAAAACAAAAAAGAGTTCCTGTGAGACAGTTTCGTGAAGAGTACGGAGTATTTAATCCGAAGTTCATAAATAAAACAGACAATAAAAACAACAGCCCAATAGCTTATTATTCATCAGCCAATCCAGTCGTTAAAGAAAATGATTCCTATTTCAATTTTATATTTAAGGATGATCGTCCGCAAAGAATGACTGGTATTATTAATGCTATTCAAGACCAAATAAAAATAGAAGAGAAAGCAAAGTTCAATAGGGAAAGCGATGTTGCCATGATGTTTAATGGTATTCAGCATAATTTTATTGGATTTATTGCAAAGAAAGGTAAGTTTTCTGATTTTATATCCAATGTCATCATTTTTATTGATTGGCTTGGAGAAAAAACTAATTTTAAAGAACACAAGTCAAATACTCTTGAAAAGTGTGACAATCATACTGTGGTTATAGTTTATACAAAGAACAAAGCCAAGAGTTTCTTCATCCATGTGTTGAAGTCACTCATTCTGAAATATCCTAACGGAGGAAAGTAAATCATGGAACACATCAAGATGGCAGTATTGGAAGAGAAGGGTTCAATCACTTACAATTTCAGCTATGGTTATGAGAACAGAGCTCGTGAGTTGGAGTGGGTTCCAAACGTTGTCACAGCTCGTCGTGGTAATGATAGTAAGTGGTCCTTTGAATATCATGCAGTCAAGAGCCAGGATTTGAATCAGCTCGAAACCTATCGCAAGATGTTGGAGAAGGTTGTGCAGGTAGTTGAGACCAATGGCGCCAACCTCCACGGAATTACCATAGAGAAGGGAAAGGTACCAGTCAAGGAATAGGAGTGGTGTGATAAATCGAACTCACCGGTAATTCCGGTGAGTTCTTTTGTATTTAGAGGTTAGGAATGCCAAAAAGAATTGAAGGCACCCCAAGTAAGGATCTCCTGAACAGCCCACAGCTTCTTATTGAACCCACCGAAGAAAAAAGGATGTTGGAACAGGCTCTTGCTGCTGGCATAGGCGCTTCAGAAGTTGGAACGTTCTACGTAGTTCTGGCTGCTGATGTGCCTGCCAATGTAGACGAAAAAGGATACGACCTGTTTTCTGAAGAAGAACTACGGGGTGAAGCGAACAAGCAAAATACCTGGTTCTATGATGAAGATAAGCGTCGGTTGATTGGCACCATTCCCTCAGTCAAAGATATTGTGAGTAGGATGCGTACAAATGAAAATTCCACTAAGTCTTAAAAAAATTAATATAGACTTGTTGTCATTATCTGAATTTAAAAATGAAGATATAGATAACTTTATTAAAAATTACGATTACTCAAAACATGTGGATCGTGGTCAGCGAGATATAGATAGACAAAAGGGACAAAATAAAGATGGAAAAGATGCCGAATTAGCAACGGCAGCTTTTTTTATTCAAAAGGGTTACGAAACTACTCGTCCTGATTTCAAATTATATCCAAAAGAAAAAAAGAGTTTCATTCCAGATTTATTCATATCAAAAAAACCTATTTTAAATATTCCAGTTCATGTTAAAAGCACTAATCCGATTACGGCAGCTGCATATGATATGTCTTGGACTTTTCAATATGCCGATGTGAATGGAAGGATGGACACGGGAGATCATGATAAGTACATTTTTGATTTTCCAGAATCAAAAGATAGGTTAGTTTGTTGTCTTGTAAGTGGTAATGTTGTAAGTATACTTGCCATGACAGAAATTTGGGTTCTACATAAATACAACTTATTTAAGCCAAGTAAAAAATATCCTACATCAAAAAGGGTTATTTATTTGTGCGATTTGTAGAAGATATTCAATGGGAATATTTAGGTATCCTGGTGGAAAATTAAAATTATTAGAACCAATCAAAGAATACCTTTATCCATACCTTAAAAGATCTAATTCATTTACTGAGCCATTTGTTGGTGGCGGCAGCGTACTTTGTGAGGTAGCAAAAGATTTTCCAAACATGAAATTGTTTGCTAATGACAAAGATCATTCTATTTATGCTTTTTGGAAAATGCTTGCCAATGATGATGATAAACAGCTTAAAGCATTTTATGATCTGATAAATCAAAAACCAACTGTAGAATTGTTTGAAAAGATGAGAAAAACCGGACCTATTGGTTATTTGGCTGACCATGCTTATTTTGCTGTTTTTTTTAATCGGACTGCTTTCAGTGGTATTCAAACATCTGGACCTATCGGTGGTTATGAGCAAAAGAGCAAATACACTATCTATTGTCGCTATAACGCCAAACGTATTATTAAAGAATGTGAGGAATTAAGGGGCTTGTTTAGAGGTCGTTTGATTGTAACTAATGAGGATTGTGTCTCTTATGTTTTGAAAGCTTCGGGTCCAATGTATTTAGATCCTCCTTATTATGTAAAAGGCAAGGAGCTATATCCTGTTTTTATGCGAAATCAAGAACACGCAGATTTAGCTGATGTCTTGAGGTCTAAAAGAGATTGGGTTCTTTCCTATGATATTTGCCCAGAGATAAGCGAGATATATAGATGGGCTGATACCACTACTCTAGATGCTCTCTATTCAATTAGAGACAAGAAGACTAAATGGACACCAAAAAAAGAATATATAATTCTGCCTCCTGGAGATCTCAAAAAACATGAAGGCAGAATAGCATGAGTAGGGTTCGGTGGATTTACGATAATGGAGATTTATATAGTGTTCATCGTACCTGGTTTAAGGTATTGTTCAATCCAATTTTGGCCAG
>JADFXO010000047.1 GCA_015233485.1 Nitrospirota bacterium | reverse complement strand
ATAAACGCAAGGGCGGAGGCCGTGGCGATAAATCGTGCTTTCAGCGCGGCGTTCAAAAGCCACCGGTGTCTCGTTGTTTCAGATGGATTCTACGAATGGAGGCGTAACTCTGCCGCAAAGACTCCTGTATTTATACGCCTGAAATCCACTACACCATTTGGGTTTGCCGGCTTGTATAGTGAATTGACAACCGCCGGGGACGGCGTGTCCCTCACATGTTCGATAATAACCACAAGGGCAAACGCCCTGATAGGAAAGATACACGACAGGATGCCGGTTATCATTCATAAGGATGATTATGACTTGTGGCTTGGACATGAAGCGGACGCCGTGTCTGGCCTTCTAAGGCTATATCCTGACGATGAGATGGAGGCCGTTGATGTTTCCACGATGGTTAACTCAACAAAGAACAACTCGCCAGAGTGTATTAGACCCATAAGCCTTATTTAATTATTTTTTCGGGGGGCAGCTATTACAACGGCATTTCGAGGCGCTGACAAAATAATACAACACACCAAGTCCTATGGACGACGCCCTCAGGGCTATGAAAAATGGCGACATCAATCCCACCGCCTTGTCTTCCTTAAACGCGAAGGCGGCAAAACGGGCAGTTGATAATAAAAATATTATAAATAAAAACAAGGACGCATATGACGCCGCCTTAATAAATGCCGAAAGCGCGAGAAAAAAGATGCCGCCAAAGAGAGTTAATATCTGGATTTTCAGGCTCTGGGGCGTGTACGTATCCTTGAGCATCTTATCAGGGTATCTCTTATAGACGACCATCCGCCAGTAGCCTCGCAGGAATTTAATCCTGCCGTACCGCCCTGCCGAGGCCGGATGATTCAAATGATACACTATGGCGTTGCCATTAAACACCATCTTATGTCCCGCCGCTGAAAGTTTATACGACAGGTCTGTGTCTTCGTTATTCGCAACCGGAAATGATTCGTCAAATCCGCCCGCCCCGACAAATACTTCCTTTCTAAAGGCGGCAGCGTATGTGTCTATCATATCAATGCATTCGGACATCCTGAGCATCGCAAACCTTTCCTCAAACTCCACCTGTGCAAACCGCGCCGTCAACTGCCGCTGATTCGTCCTGTATGCCCCCTTTACCGCCGACACTTCAGGATCATTAAACGGCCTTAACATCTCCTCAATCCATGACTCCGTGGCCACGCAGTCGGCGTCGGTAAAGAGGATTATCTCACCGGCCGCCTCCCGTACGCCCATGTTTCTTGCCGAGGCCGGGCCGCCGTTTTGTTTATGATAGTACCTGACCGGATAGGCCATTGCAATCTCTGCCGTCTTGTCAGTTGAGCCGTCGTCTATGACGATTACCTCATAGGTATCCGCCGCGCAAGTCTGCCTGAGCAGGGCATCTATAGAGCGGGCAATGGTCTTTTCAGCGTTATAGGCGGGGACTACTACCGACGCCTTAATCACAGTTCTCTTCTTCTCCTTTTCTGAAATCAGAGCCTTTAAGGAGATATTTCATAAAAGTCCGCGCCGATTTCACAGTCCTTTTCAGCTCCTGCGGGTGAGCGATAACCTGCCTGAGTTTATAAAGCAGATACGCCGGACGCAGGTAAAACTCCCTTCTGGCGTTATCGCAAAAACGCACAAGTGCCTCTGAGGACAGCTCTTCGGTCTTTATCACAGTATTGTGCAGGCCCGCTGGGGTCAGCCATTTGGAGAAATCCTTCGTCGTTAACAGGCCCATTTCGCTGTACCAGTCATAGGCCTCCGTGCCCGGGTATATCATCATGGGATAGAATTGCACGGTATCGGGATTGAGCCTCTTTGCAAGGGCAAGCGTCATTGCCATCGTCTTTTTTGTCTCACCTGGCAGGCCGACCATGAAGCATCCATGAACTAAGATCCCGGCCTTCTTCGCTGCATCCATGAATTTACCCATGTCTTGTACGACTGTCCTCTTTTTTATGTTATCAAGCATCTCCTGGCTTCCGCTTTCAAACCCGACGCAAAATGAGCGGCAGCCCGCCTTTCGCATCACCCTCATTGTCTCATAGTCAAGCGTGGCTCTGGCGTTTGCCGTCCACGAGATTTTGATTCCCCTCTTTATAATCCCCCCGGAGATTTCCACACAACGCTTGCGGTTTGCCGTAAACGTGTCGTCTTCAAAGAATATCGCCTTCACACCGTCAAATGCGCTGATTATATATTCTATCTCGTCAAGAACATTCTCCACACTGCGCATTCTCAGCTTGTGCCCCATCAGCGTCTGCGGATATACGCAAAATATACACTCGTGCGGACAGCCGCGGCTCGTGGTAATCGTCACCATCGGAAATAGGGCGTTGGGATTAAAGTAGTTCTCCATCTTTAAAAACCGCTTATAGACGCGGCTTACAAACGGCAGTTCGTCAATGTTGCCAATCATGGGCCGCGGCCCTGAGTTTGTGCCGTCTTTGAAATAAAGCCCGGCAACGGCGGCAACCGGCGTCTTATTATACAGGGCCTCGGCAAGTGCCGCTATCGTATAATCGTATTCCCCAACCGCGGCGGCGTCTATGGCGGTGCTGAGCATTAGGCATTCCTCAGGCAGGGCAGAGACATGTGTGCCGGCTATGACGATGAACGCATCAGGCAGCGCCGTTTTTAGAGCATCGCATACCTGAGCGTCATTATAAATGCTTGGCGTACTTGTATCCACTACGAGCAGCGACGGGCTGAATGCCTTTATCCTCCGCGTAACAGAAGCCACGTCAAGGCCGTCGGCGGGGGCGTCTATCAAATCTATCGAAAAACCGGCCATCTCCGAGGCCCCCGCCGCATAGGCAAGCCACATAGGATAGTAGAGCGTGCCGCTTTTTGTAACCGCGGGGCTTCGCTGCGCCCTGGAGAATTTTTTCATATAAGGCGGGTTTAGAAACGTTATCCGAAAATCTTTGTCTTTTGTCATTTCACCATCTTCTTTATAATCTCACCGTACTGCCTTATCTGTTCTTCCATAAACCCTTGCGTGCCATGAAACTCTATGGCCGACTTCGGGCACACGCTAAAGCAGTAGAGGCAGTGTACGCATCTCTCCTGCCACTCACTGTCCATCCCCTCCGCCTTGTCAAGCGCATGAGGAAGCCCTATCTCTATAGGGCAGTACCGTGCGCATATGCCGCAGTCCGTGCATTTTTCCTTTTTGAGGGACAGCCCCCCCCACTGCATTTCATCCCTGATAAATACATCCTGCCTAAGGCCGGCCAGATAGAGGAGTTTCCCCCCTATCTCCGTAGAGCAGAGATAATTAAACAGCGGCGTCTGCCTTATTGCAAGGAAATATTTTTGCCTTTTTGGGCTGTGTATAAACGTGGCAAGAGGTCCTGCCGTTGGCGGCTTAAATCTATGAATGTGCTCAAGGGGGAAATCATTTACGAATTGCAAGTGCTCGTCTTTGATAATCCCTCTCCTTTTTGCCGCGGCAAGAGGGCCTACCTTCTGGTAAGGGAAAGAGGCAAACCTCGCGCACATCAGATCAACTATAAACGGGTCGTCTCCAACGAATATAACCCCTGCCCTGAGTGGAGTGCCACGCGTAGGTCCTAGCCCCTCCATCGCTATTACGCCGTCAACTATGTGCAGGTGTGGTTTGACGGCCATGTTTAGGTTGACGATGTTGTCTGAGAGGGCGCCGTGGGCCTTTTTCTTGTTTTGTTGCCCTACGAGGCAGCCTATCAGGTTTTTCAGGCAGACGGTCATACCGGCCTCGAAGTGCGTCTTTATCTTAGGCATGTTTATAAGAAAATCCGCCTCTACGCATTCCTTTGCCACACCGGCCTTAACACCCCTTTCAAAAGATACGGGCACAGTGTCCGAATAATTAAAATCTTTTACCATAATGCCGTAGTAAAGCCCCAGCTCGTCGTATCTCAATCGTTCGATTACACTTATGTTGCTGCGATAGTAACCGCTGTTTGTGCCCTCGCCAATGGTGATGTCCTTGTAGCCTCGGTCTTGCAGAAACTCTATGACGGCGGCGACAACCCTGAGGTCGGTGGTGTTGCCGGTAAGGGCGTTCATGTTGCTGTTAAGGTTGGGTTTGATGAGAATTTTACTCTTCTTGTCCGATGGAAACACGTCTGAGTACTTCTCATCAAGGAGCTGTTTAATCCCCGATTTTATCTCTCTCACTCCGTCAACATATAAGGCGTCGAATCTAAACATTGACCTCCTTTAGTAAATCCTTTATGGCGGCAATGACATCTTCCACCTCTATGGCCTCCATACAGGCATGGAAACGCTGGTGCTTGCAGGTGTTTTCGTCACAGGTATATCTGCATGGGAAGTCCTTCTCTACTACCCTGTGCGGATTCCCGTAGGGTGCGGTCTCAATGCTCTTCGACGGCCCGAAAACGGCCACAACAGGCACACCCATGGAGGCGGCTATGTGCATCGGGGCGCTGTCGTTGCAGACAAACAAGAGAGACTCACTAATCACACCGGCAAGTTCCCTAAGCGTCAGCCTCCCCGTTAAATCCACCGGCTGTGTCCTCATCAGTTTTAACATTTCCTTTACGTAATCCGTGTCTTTGCTGGAGGCGGTTATGACCGTCCTCATGCCCAAATCCCGCGCTATCGTGTCATATAGCTCCGCGTATCTCTCTAATTGCCATTTTTTAAGTGGAATCCTCACGCCGGGGTGAACCGCGCCGAAAGGTTTATTTATACTATTGTCCCTCAGGAATTTCCTTGTATTGGCCTTCTCCTCTTTAGTCAGATAAATGCCCCATTCTATCTCAGCGGCACCGTCAGAAACGGGGCAGCCCAAATACCTCGCAATATCAAGGTGATACTCTATCTTATGTCTTAGCCCGCCGTAGGGTACTACGTGCGTCAGTAAAAAACCGCCTCCGCCAACGCCGTAGCTTACCTTATATCTCGCGTCCAATGGCCTGACGAGCATGAGGATATCCCTGATGTCGCCCCGTGCCTCAATTACGAGGTCGAACTTCCGTCCCCTTAGCTCTCGCATAAGCTCAAGATATGTCTTTCTCTTTTTTCCATTTTCCCTGTATTTTCTCTTTTTATATGGGGCATAGAACCAGAACGGGTCATAGGCGATTATGTCATGGATGTACGGGTTGGTTTCAAGGGCATGAGCCGCCCCGGCAGAGGTCAAAAAGGAAATTTTGGCGTTGGGAAATCCTGCTTGCAGGGGTTTCAGCATCGGTAATGTCATTATGGCGTCTCCGATATAGGCGGTGCGGATTACCAGTATGGTGTTTATCTGCCCCGGGTCTATTTCCCTATGCCTTTTGAATAATTTAAACGGGGCGTGGAGAATTCCTCCCATCATGTCGGCCGCCGCTGTTGCGATGCGTTTTTTCCTGTTTATTATCTTATACTGCATTTTGCATCTCCAGCAGATATTTTAATATCCAACTCTTCCGGCCCTTTTGATTAGATTCCGTGTGTACCCATTGATACCTCTCAGGATGAGCCTCTTCGTAATAACAATTCGGCGGGTTATCGTTACACCTGACTGAGCGCGCCAAACCCGCCCTTGCCTTATTTAAAAGCTCTATGGCGTGTCCCTTATATGCGCCTTGCATGTGGTCAATGGCGCCCTGATATCTGAAATAATCGCAGGTTATTCCGCCGATAAAGGCGGCGGCCTCGCGCTCTCGCCCAAATTCGTCATTTGACATGGGAAAATCCATCAGAGGCTCATGTGTGTCGTTTTTTGTGATATTAATCCTGTTAGACGGGCCTTCCCAGTCAAACAAATATTTTATCCGGCAGCCGTTGGCGGGGAATCTGCAAAGCGCGCCCGCGGCAGTCGTTATCCCTATGGAGAAGGCCAAAATCCCCACGTTTTCGCGGTTTACGCCCTCTACGTCGAAAAATCGTTTGATTACAGCCGAAAGTTCTCTCTGATGGCGTACGCCCCAGTAGTCCTCAACGCCGGTGGTCTTGCCCCTTCCCGCGGGGTCGTAATGGAGGACGACAGTACCCAGCGCGGCAACATCGTCCGCGGTGACCTCCGTGAGGCCGTCATAAGCCGTGCCGGGGGAAGCGCCACCGGGTACGAATATAACGCCCGGATACCCCCTATCCACGGCGGCGGCACTAAGCGGCCTGTGCACATGGGCGTAGACATCCGGCCCGTCCGGATTTTTAATCCACAACTCCTCATACGTTGTCCTCAGGGCAGGGCGGCCTAAGAACTCACAGGGAAACGCACTTTTCTTAAAGTCAAAGGGCCAGCCGTTATAAACGCTCTTTATCAGTTGCCTTATGATTTTATTATCCGCCTGTTTCTCTGTCCGTTAACTTGTCTATATTACCTATCAGGCCGTATCCTTTCAGAAGGTTCAACAGTTTTTGCGTATCAATAGGTTTTGTCAGATAGTCCGTACAGCCGCCCCTGTAGTAGGCCTCTATCACATCCCTGGGGGAATCGAGGGCCGTTGTCATCACTACCTTTACCTCGTCATGCGTTGCGGTACCCATAGCCTTTTCCTTGTCGCGTATCGCCTTCAGTGCCCTTATTCCATCCAGTTCAGGCATCATTATATCCAAACAGATGAGGTCATAGGGTTGTCCCTCATCAACTGCCAGCATAAAAGCCTCCACAGCCTCCATGCCGTTTACCGTCACGTCACACTCTCCATATGGACTTAGGAAATGCTGTAGCAAGGTGCGGCTTGTAAAATCGTCTTCAGCAATTAATATTCTCATTCTCTTCCTCCCTTTTTATTATTAATTTTTTTATATTAGTTGTGAATTAGAAATGGCGGCAAGCAAGGCGTTTATCTCCTTTTCAAGTTGTGGATAGATCGAATGAGCCTGTGAGAGGTCTAATTTTCTGGCGGCCATCTCCATTCGCATCGCTTCGTTCTTTGTCCTTATGCCGCTTAAATTTGCGGCCATACCCTTTATCGTATGCGCGACAAGCTCCACCTCCGCGGCGTTATCCGCGGCAAGGGCGTTCTTTAATTTATCCATTTGCACCGCGGCGTCATCTCTGAAAATGGCACATATCTTTCTGATAAACACTTCGTCGTCTAGCCTGTCAAACAGTCCATCTTTATCGAATATATCGTTTTTGCTGATCGCTGCCGGAGGGGCTTCCCCTTGTACCGAAACACCGTCCATCGTGCGTTCAATAACTTCCAACAACTGGACAACCGATATAGGCTTGGAGATATAGTCGTTCATCCCGGCATTGAGACAACGCTCCTTGTCATCCTGAAAGGCGTTGGCGGTCATGGCTATTATGGGTATGTTAGGGTTGAAATCCCCTGATTTCGAGTTCCTTATGTAGCGCGTCGCCTCAAGGCCGTTCATCTGCGGCATTTCCACATCCATAAGCACGACATCGAAGCGATTCTTAGCAAGGGCGGCAATGGCCTCTGTGCCAGTACACGCAACCGATACGGAATGGCCGTTTTTTTCTATTAAACCTATGGCAAGCTCCTGGTTGACGATATTATCCTCCGCAAGCAGTATTTTATAATAGCTCCTCTTGCCCTCCGGCGCTTTAGTGTAACATGTTTTCGCAACCGAAGTCTCACTCAAAAATCCCCCCATTGCAAGGTGAATGGAATCATAGAACGTGGAGCGTTTTATTGGTTTGGACAGCGAGCCCCATATCTTTAGTCCCTTCCAGCGGCTCTCAGCATCCTTGTTCTGCCCGTGTACCATCAGGATTACGTCTGTCTCAAACGTGAGCGGGTCGGTCATCAGCAGTTCCATCAGGTCGCGTGGGTCTATGTCGTCAATACCGGAATCTAAGAGTATTAGGTCAAAATGTTCGTTTGCCTCTGCCGCTTGTTCAATGCCGGCGAGGATAGTTACAGAGTCTTTTGCCTCGCAGACTTTCATGCCGGCGGCCTCGGACATCTCCCGAATGATCGTCCTGCTTAGATCGTGGCCGTCTATCAGCAGTATACGTTTATCGGCAAGTTTGGCTATGATATTATGATTTGGGAGCGGTGACAGCGCTGCCTTTTGCAAGCGCACGCTAAAGTCAAAGGTGCTGCCCTTCCCCTCTTCGCTTATGACTTCTATTTCGCCCTGCATGAGGGTTACGAGTCTTTTCGTTATAGCAAGCCCCAGGCCTGTGCCGCCGTATCTCCTCGTGGTAGAGCCGTCGACCTGCGTAAAGCTTTCGAATATTTTGTTTACCTTGTCGGCGGGGATGCCCGGTCCGGTATCCGAGACGCGGACACGAAGCACTCCTTCCTCTTCCGGGCATGTCTCAAGCCTGACGGTGACTTCGCCCTTTTCTGTGAACTTTATGGCGTTTCCTGCCAGATTGACGATGATTTGTTTAAAGCGTACGGGGTCTCCTTTTACCATATGGGGCACATCTTGTGCAATATAGGATAAAAACAGTATTGCCTTTTTTTGCGCCTGCACACTGAGGGATTCGACGGCCTGCTCGATTACGTCGCGGATGTCGAAATCAATCTCCTCAAGTTCAAGCTTACCAGCCTCTATTTTTGAGAAATCCAGGATGCCGTTTAAGAGCGCCAGGAGGGAATCGGCCGATTCCCTAAGCATAGACAGGTACTTTCTCTGTCCCTTATTGAGCGGAGTGTCCAGCAGCAGCTCGGCCATCCCGATTATCCCGTTCATCGGGGTGCGCAGTTCGTGGCTCATATTGGCAAGGAATTCGCTCTTTGCCGCGTTGGCCGCCTCTGCCGTGTCTTTGGCGTTTTTCATCTGCCCTTCAACCGTCTTCATCGCCGTAATATCGAACGATACTAACAATAAAGACCTCAGATTCCCCATATAATCATACACAGGGTCAGCGTTTGTGAGAAGATGTATGTACGAGCCGTCTTTATTTCTAAATCTGAATTCGCAGCCCCTTATCTGTCCGCCCTTGTCCATAGCCTGCCGGCATCGGGCAGATAAACCTTCTAAATCATCAGGATGGATAAACGAGTAGAAATTCGAATCGATTAAGGAATCGACACTATGGCCGGTGCTTTCTGAAAAAAACTTGTTAACAAAATACAATGCCCCTGTTATGTTAATTTCGGCGACGAACTCGTTCATATTCTCAACGAGGGAGCGATACCTCTTTTCCGACGCGACGACGGCCTCCTCCATTGCCCTTTGCTCTGTTATGTCACGAGATATTCCCATGAACCCGACAGGTTTGCCGTCAATATTTTTAAGCGTGGAGGCCGAGAGATAGGCCATAAACACCTCGCCGTTTTTTCTCTTGTTTGCGACAACGCCACGATAGCAGGAAGCCGCCGCCAGTGACTTATATACTTCGAGGCCCTCGGCCGGGTCATTATACAAAATATCGATTGTCCGGCCCAGCATTTCCTGAGCCTCGTATCCGAATACCGCCTCGGCAGCCCTGTTAAACTCAATGATAGTTCTGTCCATATCGACAGCTATAATCATGTCTATCGAGCTGTCTATGATGTCTTTGGCGTAGTGGTATAGCTCTCTCATGGGGTGAACCTCAAATATTGGCCGTGAGCCTGGCAACAAGGCCGCCGCCGATAACGCCTGTCTCATATGTCTTTTCGTTCATTTAGATAACCTCATAGTGCCGATTTTGCCGCTTATATTTAATTGTAGCATTTTCACGCAGTTCTGTCATAGATTCTCTCATCTTAATTGTTGGAAGTCCTGCGGCAAAATAAGATTATGACCCTTATAAATATTATTTCATTACTGCTTGACAAATAAAACTAATGGTGTTATTTTATGTGCCATAAAAGCTGCAATACTGGTTAGTTATGTTTAAAACATAAGGGCTTTATAGCGATCAAAACAGCCGGATTAGCGGCAATAAAGCCAGACCACAGGATGACGTAATATGTCAGAGAAATTTTGGATTCAAGACGCAGACGGAAAACTTGACGGCAGCTTGCACGAAGTCCCCCAAAAAGGATATACAGCCGATGGCTCTGAAAAAGAGTGTATATTGAATACTTCCGCCAAAGTCAAAAGAGCGTATTCCAGAAGACAGAC
The DNA here is from genome assembly GCA_015233485.1 of Nitrospirota bacterium. Classification (GTDB taxonomy): domain Bacteria; phylum Nitrospirota; class Thermodesulfovibrionia; order Thermodesulfovibrionales; family Magnetobacteriaceae; genus Magnetominusculus. The sequence continues at coordinate 7,766 of JADFXO010000047.1, read as the reverse complement.
AGTTGGACATACTTTTTTGTCGCGGGTTTCATTAAAATAATCAAAGATTGCGCTAAATATAAATATGTGCTATAGTTATACATCGAAGGGAGCCGTCAACTAAGTGGAAAAATATATCTGCATACACGGTCATTTTTATCAGCCGCCGCGCGAAAACCCATGGCTTGAGGAAGTCGAGTATCAGGACTCCGCAGGGGTCTACCATGACTGGAATGAAAGAATAACAGCCGAATGTTATGCCCCAAATGCCGCTTCAAAGATACTCGACCACGAGGGAAGGGTCTCCGATATTATTAACAACTACTCGAAGATTAGTTTTAATTTCGGGCCTACACTGCTGTCATGGCTGCAAAGGCATAATCCTGACGTATATCTGGCCATACTAGAGGCCGACAAACTGAGCATGGAGAGGTTTTCCGGGCACGGCTCGGCAATCGCCCAGGTGTATAACCATATGATAATGCCGCTTGCCAACCGCAACGATAAAATCACGCAGGTGATATGGGGAATAAGGGATTTTCAAGCGCGTTTTGGAAGGAGACCTGAGGGCATATGGCTTGCCGAGACCGCCGTTGACCTTGAAACCCTCGATGTGTTGGCAGAAAACGGGATATTGTTCACAATCCTCGCCCCGCGCCAGGCCTCAAGGGTAAAAAAAACCGCCAATAGCACGCCTGATGAGGACCATGCCGTAGAAACACCTGATCAAGCGGTGTGGACTGATGTTAGCGGCAGCCGGATTGACCCGGCTATGCCCTACTTGTGCAAACTCCCTTCGGGCGGGACTATTACCCTGTTTTTCTATGACGGCCCAATATCCTCCGACATTGCCTTTAGCGGTGTTTTAAATAAGGGCGAGAATTTTATTGACAGGCTCACCTCTGCCTTTACAGACAACAGAGACTTTCCCCAGTTGGTACATATAGCTACGGACGGCGAAACCTACGGCCATCACCACAGAAGGGGCGAGATGGCCCTGACATACTGTCTTCATCTGATAGAATCCGGCAATTATCCGGCGGCACAGGGGGTTAAACTAACCAACTACGGACAATACCTTGAAAAACACCCACCTGTTTGCGAGGTGGAAATCTATGATAACTCCTCATGGAGCTGTATACACGGCATAGGAAGGTGGATGGATGACTGTGGCTGCAACAGCGGTACGCAGGGCGAATGGACACAGAAGTGGCGCCGCCCGCTGCGGGAGGCTATGGACTGGCTCAGAGACAGGCTCGCCGGCATATTTGAAATAGAAGGAGAGAAATATTTAAAATCCCCATGGGATGCCCGAAATGATTATATTGACGTGATTCGCAACAGAAACAGGGCAAACGTCCATTCTTTCATAGATTCCCACGCCCATACGAATCTCCCTATGGAAGACAGAACAAGGGTATTAAAACTGCTCGAAATGCAGCGCAACTCCATGCTCATGTACACAAGCTGCGGATGGTTTTTTGACGAAATATCGGGGGTTGAGACCGTTCAGGTAATGAATTATGCCGCAAGGGCAATGCAGTACGCCAAGACGTTAACCGGTATTTCCCTTGAAGCCGAGTATATAGAAAAACTTCGGCACGCGCCAAGCAATGTATTTAGCAGCGGCGCTTATCCATATGAGATGTTTGTAAAGCCGGCAAAGGTGGACATAATGCGCGCCGTTGCCCACTACGCAATTTCGTCTCTGTTTGAACCTGACCACAGGCAGATAAACATGTTTTGTTACTCAGTACAGAACCAGTCCTGCGATGCGGTCAAGGCAGGCAAGATGAGGCTTGCCACCGGTAAGATTCAGATAGAATCTGAGACAACATGGGAGCAACGCATGTTTATCTTTGCGGTGTTACACTTGGGCGACCACAGTATAAATTGTGGAGTTAAGGAGTTTTTGGGCGACGATGATTTCAATACAATTAAGTCTGAAGTGACAGACGCCTTTGAAAAAGGCCTTATCCCATCTGCTATAAGGCTTATGCAGACACACTTCGGCAGCGATAACTACTCTATTTGGCATCTGTTTAAAGATGAACAGAAAAGAGTCCTTGACCTCGTCTCACAGGGCACCAACGAGAGAATAGACGACCTGTACAGACAGATATACGAAAATAATTATTCGCTGATGAATTTCTACAAGGGACTTTCCGTACCCCTGCCCAAATCCCTCTCTATTGCCGCCGCATATATTTTAGAAAAAGACCTGATGGCGATATTCGAAACTAAACATCCTGATGTAGAAAGATTAAAGGGCATAAGCGATGAAATCAAGCGGTGGAATATCGCAATTGATAAGCATAAAGTCAGCTTTCGAGCCACGGCCCTGATGAACAATCTCGTAGAAACGCTGTCCGCCAGGCCAGAAGATATAGAATTGTATGAAAAAATAAGCAAGGTGCTCAAAATATTTAAGTCACTCTCAATAAAGCCTGATTTGTGGAAGGCGCATAATATATATTTTTTCATAGGGAAAGAGTTAAGACACATAATGTCTGACAAGGCCGCGGCTGCGGACGAATCAGCCCGCAGATGGTTAGACAACTATGGCAGGCTTGGGCGAAATCTTGGAATAAAACCGTGAGCGGAGCGGGAGATAAACAATGAGCGGCGCGGGAAATAGGACGTATCAGGCGGCAGAGCGCTGCCGCAATATATGCCCTCAAAAAATATTATTTTAAAGCCTTGACTTTTTTGCCGCAATAGGTTAGCATATAAATGCCCTTTTAAAGGGCTAAGCAAGCAGTAAGGAGTGTTTTAACATGTCATTTGAAGGAAAAGTAAAGTGGTTCAACGTCAGCAAGGGGTATGGTTTCATTAGCAAAAGCGATGGAGAAGATGTATTTGTCCACTATTCGGCTATTAAGACCAGTGGGTTTAAAACGTTAGAGGAAGGACAGATGGTATCCTTTGACGTTGAACACGACAAAAAAGGATTGAGGGCAACTAACGTAGCAATCATAGATTAGTACGCTATGCAATCCAGAATAGTAAACAATTAAAAAGGAAGGGACCGGTCGCCGGGGTTTGGAGGTCGGGGGTTTGAAGGTTTGAGCTTAGAAAAGCAATAACACGCGAATCCTTTAGAAACTATGGTTTCGGCTGATGGATCTTAAGAGTTTGGCTGGTCCTTTTCAAATTATCTCCTCGAATTATCTGTGAACACCGGACGTTTGTGTGAATACCGGGCGCTTGTGTGTGTCTCGGAGTGTTCGTGTGAGCCTCGCTCGTATTTATAGTCAATTCCCTTTCACCCGTACCACAGGGTATCTACGGCTTTGCCGTGCTTGCAATGCGCTGTATTTGACAAGTAGTTGCCGTGTATGTTATACTTGCGTACGGGCAAAAACTATTCAACTAAGGAGGGTGAATTTATGAAGAAATGGATTTGGGTGTGTCTGTCATTGTTGTTAGCGCTGACGTTAAGTGGGGGCATAGTATATGCCGAAGGTAAAAAGAAGTCTTCCTCGCCTAAAAAGGGTAGTATCCTATACGTGTGCAACTGCAGCGATAACTGCACATGTAATACCGTAAAGACAAAACCCGGCAAATGTACGTGCGGGACTAAGCTGGTTGCAATGCATGTGTTAAAGATAGAGGGCGACGAGGCAATCCTCTGCACATGTGGAAAGGGCTGTTCGTGTAAACTGGACAAAGATGATCCGACTAAGTGCGGCTGCGGCAAGCCTGTAAAGAGGGTAAGCATTAAAGGGTTATACGTGTGCAACTGCGGCGGCAACTGCATGTGTAATACCGTAAAGACAAAGCCCGGCAAATGCCCATGTGGCGCTAAGTTAAAGAAAGTGGAATAGTTTTCTGATAATAATTGAAGGAGTATGCGTAATGCACGCGTACTCCTTTAGTTATCACTCTTTTCCCCAAGAAACATCAATCAATCAGCCGCCTGCGTAGTCTCTTTAGTGCCAAGTATCCAAATAGCGCTATAAACGCGGTAATGTAGAGGACGTCAAATAATAATGCCGGCCGGAGCTGTCCAAGGCAAATGGCGCGCGAGAGCCTGACAGGGTGCGTCAGCGGGAGGACTTCCGCCGCATATCTTAATGGTCCGGGCAGCTCCGCCACGGGGAATACTACGCCTGATAAAAAAAACATCGGCGAGAGAAACCCCGTAAAATAAAAATTAAAAAAACTTATCGTCTTCACAAATGATGTGACCAGAAGCGACAGCGACGCAAACATCAGTCCCGTAATAAAACCTATAAACGGCATTATCAACCCCCGTGGAAGCGGAATAATCCCAAACGGGGCTGCCACAACAACCACCGCAAACGCAAAGAAAAATCCCTTTGTCCCCGCCCACAGTATTTCACCTATTATCAGGTTGTTTACGCTTATGGGCGCAGCCAACATCCCGTCATACACCTTGTTGAACTCTATATTGATAAACGTGCCAAACGTACACTCAAACGACGCCGTCATCATCGCCGTTGTAATAGGCAGCCCCATGGCAAGGAATCCGACATATGGCACATTCCCAAAACTTGGCACATACTTGCCCAATCCCAGCCCTATGCCGGCCAGAAATATCAACGGCTCAAGAAACGGCGGAAGCCCGTTGCTTAACAGGTTGCTGCGGTACACGCGCATATGGCGGTACCATACCGAATAAAGTCTCATCGCCAGGGACGGATACGCCTTGTTGCCATCACTATTATGCAGGGTCGTCAAGCGCCCTCCCCGTGGCCTTAATAAACAGGTCCTCAAGATTCGCCGCCCTGAGGAAAAAATCCCCCGGCTCAAGCAGGCAGGCAATCTCTTTCAGCGCGTCAATGTGATTGCTGTATAGGTGCAAGGTCTCTTTTGATATATCTGCCCTTATCGACGGGGAATTCAGATACCCCCTGATTCTATCCTCGTGCTCTTTGTTTATGATGTCAAGGACGTATTTCTCTATGCTTTGGTCAAGCAGCTGACGCGGCCGGCCTTCTATTACTTTCTCCCCCTTGTGCATGATTATCAGGTTATCACAAAGTTGAAAGGCCTCTTCCATGTAGTGGGTAGACAGGAGTATGGTGATACCATTTTTTTTCATTAGCCGCAGCGTATCCCATATCATGTGGCGCACCTGAGGGTCGAGGCCGGTTGTGGGTTCGTCGAGTATCAGGATTTTCGGGTCGTTAAGAAGGGCACGCGCTATTATCAGCCGCCGGCTCATCCCCCCGGAGAGTTCCCTTATCTTGGAGCGCTTCTTGTCGGTCAATTCCATCGTTTCGATAAGACGTTCGATTGAAGTTTTCGCGGCACTGCCAGAAAGGCCGTAGAACTTTGCAAACAGAGACAGGTTCTGGTAAACATTGAGTTCACCGTCGAGGTTGTCGTCCTGGGGGACTACGCCGAGTAAGTGCCTGACGTTAAGCGGATTGTACTGCGGGTCAAACCCAAGGACATCAATCACGCCCTCTGGTGAGGAGTCTCTCTCCGCCTTTCCGTACATCATGCTCATCATAGTAGTCTTGCCGGCGCCGTTTGGGCCGAGCAGGCCAAAGCACTCGGCCTGACTTACAACAAACGACAGGCCGTTTACAGCCTTCGTCTTGCCGTACGATTTATGTACGTTGCGAACGCTTATGGCGCAGGGCTGCATTAACCGGTCTCCAATTGATTAATGAGAACATACGTTTTGAGACTGGATTGAACGGTAAACAACCGTTGATGTCTAATCATATATTTTTAATAATAATTCCATCGCTGACTTTTCTTTCTTAGATATATCGGCAAGCATTACAGACGCCTGGTTTATATATTCGACATCCTGAGTATCTCCGGTTTTATCCAACAATGCCGATACCCTTGTCCACAAATCTGCAGTTTCAGCAAATATCTTATATGCCTCATCTATTTCGACTATATCTGTCAACTCATAGACTTCTTTTAAAAAATCTCTGTATAAATTTCTAAACAGGGCGCCGCCGGTTCCTCCTTTTTCCATAAGCAATGCGGTTGTTTTAAAATCTCTTTTAATATTCTTGCTGTTTTTAAACCATTTTTTGATTTCATAGCTTGTTTTGAGAACCCCTTTATATCCGATATTCTTTATTGGCGGGTTCAGATAATCCGCCGCATTATTTCTTATTGCGGCCAGAGCGGCTTCTTTAATGTTATAATCTTTATTTATGCCATGAATAGTATAACTTAAGTTTTTTGAAGACATAGGGCCTTTTTCATTTCGAGCCAATTCGAGACTTTTTAACGATGTTTTTACTTTAGCGCCATTCTGTTTGGTATCCACTAAATAAGCGAAGTCCTCATCATATCCATACATTGCCACATAGTGCCCGGCAAAGTGTACTTTTTTCGAGAAATAATCCAAATGGTAACAATCAAGTTTAACACCAACGGCAATATTTCTATCAATGTTGTTTTTGACGTTTTCCCACGCTTTTTTTGACGATGCGGTTTCCTCAACTTCCAACTTTAAATTCAAATTTTTGGCAATGTTTCGTGTTACTGCCTCTGGTTTTGTTCTTCCGCCAAGAAAGGGGAAATCCATCGTTTTCATATTCCAGAATATGAAGCCCAATCCTTCTCCTAAACCAAAAAGCATCTGTTCGGAAAACTCCATATCAATTTGATTAAGAAGCGAACCAGTTGCGGTAGTCTCACAGTGCTGCCCGTAAAATGGGGTAAAATCTCCGATAATGTTTGTCATGTCTATAACGTATTACACGGTGGGGGCATTTGTCAAGCGCAATCCAGTAATTCTTAATGGGGGGTGCTTACAATTATCTGCCTGATTAGACTATAATAAAGGCTGTCTTTGAAGTTGCTTGAGTCTACGGCGTCGTGTTTATTTATGAAATTTTGAATAAGGAAGGTAACGATGGTATCTGATTTTCACGATGGGTCGTTGGCCCAAAAGAAGCCGTATGCTATTACACGCGGCAAGGTCATCTTCGACTTTTCCCTTATGTACTGCGACACCCCGTCAAAGCTGCTCCAGAGCGAGCTATTTACCGTGATTCTCAGGGGGTTTATTCAACGCATAGAGACCAAACAAAGCAGGGTCTTTTCATTCTTAACAGAAAATGTTCCCTTAAGAAGGCGGGAATCGCTTACTAAATACATAACCGGATTGTTTCGCCTCCTTGCCAGCCACACGGCCGCGGAAATTATCATCATGAACAGCCAATACTACGATGTGCTGTCAGACACAGAGTACCTCCTTGAGTTCATTGAAGAGCTTTATAACTACTGGAGGCACTTTGAGAGATTTATGTATATCGAGGCCCCTAAACGCTCCCATTACACCAAACAAGGCATTCACCACGCCCAGTTCATTAAGCTCCATGTTGAATTAAAGACAATCGTCCTGGATACATACAGACACGTCAGGGAAAACCTGCTTGGCATCAATCCCCGCGTCTACAGGCAGCTTCCGGCCGGGGCAAATATGGGCATACTGCTTGAGAAAATCGACTGGAAATGTCCCGATGGCCTCAGTTTTGTCAGAGATGTCGCCTTCATTCGCCTTGCAATTATGGAGTCCCCGTTGATTTTATATCCTAAGATGAACACACGCAAAGGGGCGTTTAAAGAGATATTCGACCTGAAAGAAGATATGCTGTTGCTTATCCCTGAGCAGTGGATGTGCTATCCGGCAAAGATTGGGACGCTTACCGCGTTTATATATTTTAGAAAAAGACCTGATGGCGATATTCGAAACTAAACATCCTGATGTAGAAAGATTAAAGGGCATAAGCGATGAAATCAAGCGGTGGAATATCGCAATTGATAAGCATAAAGTCAGCTTT
>JADFXO010000479.1 GCA_015233485.1 Nitrospirota bacterium | reverse complement strand
ATCAGAACCAAAGATGCGCAGACACTTATCGACGGCCCCGACGATTAAAACCCCCGGTAGCATGTGCGTCGCGGCGGTGATTACCTTAAAGGGTACGCCCAGTTTCCTTATCGCGGCAAAATTGCCTTTCCCTAACATGAACTCTATCAGAAAAAACACCGTTATCGGCAGCGCCGTCAGCACCGTTATCAATTGATATATAAACGATACCGTATTAGAGCGATGAGGCGCGTCTATGACAGACCCGCGCCTGTACGTAAATGGTTTATTGGATGAGACGCCCTCTTTGAGCCATTTTATTGTCAGATACGATATAACATACGCCGTTATGGCCGTGATGTCCATGACCGGACGAAAGTGGCTTCCGTTGTTGCCGTATATCGCCCTTACATCTACGAATCTTACGGTTGCGCCGGAGTCTCCCGCCTTTATCAGGGCCTCAGTCTCTGTTACGTATCTCTGCCCCGTCAGCTCCATGCCCTTAACCACACTCATAGGATAGAGGCGAAAGCCGCACTGCGTATCCTCTATGAATTGATTCGCCGCAAGCGATATATAAAATCGCGCCACGTGCATCGAATTATACCTGTCCCGCGGGATTTTGTCTTTTTCTCTCATCCTCGACCCCACGATAATATCCTCAGGGTGTGCCGCGTGCGCGGACAAAAACAAGGGGATTTCGCAGGGGTCATGCTGCAAGTCGGCGTCTAATGTGACCACCGCCTCGTAGCCGTCTCCGGCTGCGCGCTCAAATATCGCCCTAAGGGCCTGTCCCTTTCCCATGTTCACGGCGTGGCGTATTACCTCTGCCCCCGCCGCGAGCGCCACCTCCGCCGTATCGTCGCTTGAGCCGTCATCAACGACATATACACTGCTCAGGTGCTTTAATGAACCCCTCACCACCGCCCCAACTGTCGCCGCGGCATTAAAGGCCGGTATTGCCGCACATATCTTATCAGTCAATTTATCAGTCAATGGGGAGTCCTTCACGCTGCAATATTCGGTTTGCCGCCCGCAGCCCGGAGTATGCCGCCGCGAGGACTCCACCGCCCATGTCATCCCAGTGCCCGGCCATGAAGAGATTGTCTATGCCGTGGGGGGAAAGTTTCTCCCTGTAGCCGGGTGTTTGCCGCCAGCCAAAGGCCGCCCCCGCACGGTTGCCCGTATAGCGCGTCAATGTCGACGGCACGGCCGTCTCCACGATTCGGGGATTTTTTTCTATCCCGGTGGATAATATCCGCCCTGCCTTCCTCAGGGCAGTCTCAGCGACTGTCTGCCTGTCAATAGCAAACTTTTCGCCGTCTGCCATCTCATGCACCACCACCGTGTGGCCGCCGTTTGGGGCGCGTCCGGGGTCTTCAACCGTTGCGATAGTTATCCCTGTAATGCTGTCTGTGGCCGGAACTAACGTCCCGGCGAAGGTCTTATCTATGTCGTATGATGGGAAAAACCCGATGCTCGACGCTGCAGGGCTAACTAAGCGGGTTATTCCGGCATATACAATGAAAAACGATGTCGAAACCCCGACTGTCTCAATTACCGATTCGGCAGATGCGCCGTACTCTCCACCTATGAGGCCGTGAAATGTCTGATAATAATCACAGCCCGAGATTACATACTTAGACCGGTATTCAGCGCCGTTTTCAAGCAGCACGCCGACGGCTTTTGTCCCATTGAGGAGAATTCTCTTTGCAGCCGCACCGGTTATGACCGTCCCGCCTTTATTTTTGATGCCATCAACGAGGACATCCGCGAGCCTCTGCGTGCCGCCTTTTGGCCTATATGCGCCGAAATGAAAATAGCTCATTATCAGCGTTATCATCGCAAGGGCTGAGACCTTTGACGGTGGAAGCCCTATGAATGGACACCTGTCCGACAGTACCGCTATTAAGCGGCCGTCATGGACGTAATCTCTGAGGAAATCCCCATAGCTTATATTTTGAAGCCTCAGCATACCGGAAGCAGCGCCGGAGGCAAACCCTCCTCCGGTTAACGAAGACAGCTCCATTGTGAGCATCAAGGCCATAAATGTCCTTTCCATCAATTTAAAGAGTGCATCTATGCCCACAGTCTCATGCGGGAAGAGACCCTTCAGCCTGTCTTCATAGGCCGCGGCGCTGCCGTCAACCGGTACCTGTAAATCTGGAAAGATAGTCAGCCTTACCGGCTCAATAGAAACAAATTCTATTTTATCTCTGACGCCGGTTAATTCGAGAAGTTTATAAATAAGACCTCCCTCCCCGGCACCGGCGATACAGTCTATGGTGGAGTCAAAGAGATACCCGCCCCGCTTAAACGATGACAGATAACCTCCGGCCACGGGATTTTTCTCGACAATGAGTGTTCTAATCCCGGCTGCCGCGGCCACCGACGCCGCAGCAAGTCCACCCATGCCGCTTCCAATTACGATCGTATTATAGTCCACTGCCGCGTTATTCCTTAGCGGCGGGCGCCGTGGACAGCATATGCCGTTTTTTCGTCAAAAACAAACCTGCCGCCATTATCATATTCGCCGCCACTCCGATGTTTATTATCCACGCCAGCGATGAGACCCCTTTAAAACTCACCGTTATCAGGCTGCCAAAGCCGGCGGTGGTAGTCATTGCGCATACTATAATATTTCTGTAAACATTTCTGGCAAGGCCGCGCGGCCCTAAAGGCGCGTCCATCTCATTGGCGGCCTGTATCATATACACGCCGTAGTCTATCCCTATCCCAAGCAGGATGGCTATTGCGGCCATGTTTACGTAATTGAATCCTATCCCCGCAAATCCCATTATCCCCAGCGTTATCACAAGGGACAATAC
>JADFXO010000478.1 GCA_015233485.1 Nitrospirota bacterium | reverse complement strand
ATAATTTGAAACGGGCACAGGTTTGGCCCCGATGTCTTTCATGTCATTGATAATCTCAGGGGAATTGGGGACGGCCACCGTGTTGTTTTTTAAATCCGTGAAACTCCTGATCGTACTATTAATCTTGTTCATTGAAAACTCGGAGATTATTTCGGCGGAGATAAGCGTAATGAGCAAAACGCCGGTAAACCATACTACGACAGAAAATAAGCGTGACCGCAGCTTTCTCGGCACAATGTCTCCAAACCCAATGGTGGTCTCCGTTGCGATGACACACCACATTGCGTCAAAAACCCCTTCCTTATAACCTTTTACCGGGCCTTGTTCTTTTTCCAATAACAATAGTATGTTCGCGTAGATAAACGCGACTACTATAAACACAACAAAAATTTGCAGCACAATCGCCGACCACGCGACCGAAACGGCCCTAAAACTATTGATAAGATTGAATTCCCATGCCTTTATCAGAAGGATTGAAAGATGAGACACATGATAGACGTGCGAGAAGGCCGCGATGTCCTCATTTTTAGATGACCGTGCGATACCGTTTAAAAAGAAATCGACCTCACCGGCAATTATTTTTTCCTTTAGCTCGCCGGCGTCTTTGAATTCCCTAAGCGTGTAGTTAACTCCAACCCGTTTTGCTATCTCTTTCCAGATGCCGGCGATAAGCCCCGTAATTTGACCGTCTGGTGTTTTGCTGATATAGCAGGGTTCGGCGATGAACCCCACGGTGTAGGTCTTGCTGGTGGCGGTGTAGGCGTGCGCGCTGCCAATAATGGCCGCCGTTAGGATAAACGCGGAGATTGCGGCCGTTATTATTTTTTTCAGCATAATATGCTTAATAAGCAAATCAAGCGGCTTTACTGTGAAGGCGCTGGCGTGTGCTCATCAATTTAATCAAAACGGCTCCCGTGAATTTACCATCTTTGCCGAAGTTGAAGGCAATTCCAGCGTATCTGGCAGCGTCGCACTCATCGCAGCCATCTTTAAGGAAATCCCATACACACAAATCCCTTCCGCTTCCCCCGTCCGGCATCTTGATGTCGTCTATACATTGCTGACCTCCCGATAGCCATAATATTATACACAATTACCTCTAATAAACGCAGGGGGCATTTTTGCTGAGAGGACTGATAGTCCGTAGTCCGTCATTCCGGCTTGTCCGGAATCTTATTTGGCTTGAGGACGTAGTGGAGAGACAGATTCCGGACAAGCCGGAATGACGGTAGGACAAGCAGGGTGGATACAATTTTTTGTCGTGGCGTGAGAATTTTTCTTTATGTGTGCTACAATGATTTTATAATGGAAACACAATATACCGCCATATGGAGATTGATAGAGTACGCAGCAGGCGACGCCTGTTTTAACATGGCGGCAGATGAGGCGGTTGCCCTGATGGTCGAGGCCGGAAGCTCACCTACGACACTGAGGTTTTACGGCTGGGCAGTTCCTTCAGTAACCATAGGGGCGTTTCAGCGCATCGGGGCAATAGACACAGAGGCGTGCCAGGCCCTGAATGTCCCCGTTGTGCGAAGGCCCACGGGAGGGCGCGCAATCGTTCACGACGACGAGCTGACGTTTAGTTTTTCAACCGGCACACGCGCCGCGCCCTTTTCCGAGAGCCTGCTCTACAATTACAAGGCCATAGGGACGGCCTTTTTTCAGGCGTTTCAGCGCCTCGGACTTGACTGCGCAATAACTCAAAGGCGGCTCAAACGCTCAGAGGCCAGCCCCGCCACAGCAAATCCCATGTGTTTTTCGGCAGCCTCATACAGTGAGATGACCATAGATGGAAGAAAAATCCTCGGCGCGGCTCAAAAGAGATACCGCGGCGCGCTGCTTGAGCAGGGCGCAATCCCGCTGTCAGTAAACCGCCCGCTGCTTTTGGAGGTATTTGGTACCGGCGCCTCAGGTTTGGATATTATCAATGCCGGCAATGCCGACGTTGCCGGTCTTAGGGAGTTTGACGATTCTATAACGCTGTCGTCGGTTCAGACTGCCGTGGTTGAGGCATTTGAGGAAGTATTTAATATACGCCTTCATCCTGGCCGGCTGGCTGAGCAGGAGATGTCTCTGGCTCAGGAACTCCTGAGGAAGTATCAATCCCGGCAGTGGACATTTCGGAAATAGCGGCAGGGCATTGTCCTTCGACACTAAAATAATAGGAAAACAACACGGATATAAATAAAATCCCCATATAATACTGCACCGCCTGCACGAGTAAATGATATGGAAACACCATGACAGGGCCTATAACCGGTATCATCACAACGCCAAACACGCTGCCGGCAATCATAACATTAGCGGCAAAATAAATTACCACGCAGAGCATATAAAACCCAAAGGCCGACGGGCGCTTAAAGATAAACCTGATTGCCTCGTTGGCGGCCTGTGTCGCCGCCGCCCCTTTAAAGACTAAAGCGGCGGTGCCGTAAAATGTTATGGCAAATGTCCCCGCAAAAAAGAAAAGAAATGTTACCGCGGCAACCATCATTGATAAAATCGCCATAAACGTGGACACTGACTTGCTCATGCCTTCTATAGTATTTATAATAGATTTTAGGGGGAAGAGCGATGCCGCAAGCAATAATAAAATAACCAGCGCCGCTGCCCCGACTATGGTCGTAAAGCCAATGACCGGCCCAAAGAACCGCTTGCCCTCTTTGAAAAACCCCCTCATCTGAAACTTAAATCCCGCATCTCTTATTCCCCCGGCAATCATCCCGCACGACCCGCCATATATATACAGGGCCACTAATGAGGCAGCCGTAATATACACAAGGGCAATAGTGGCTATGACAACTGCCAATACCAA
>JADFXO010000477.1 GCA_015233485.1 Nitrospirota bacterium | reverse complement strand
GATAGTGTGGCTTTATACGACAAGGACAATATATCAGCCGATGTTGGAACTTAAGAGGCTCGCGGGTATAATGGTGGACGGCAATATGGATCAACCGGTTAACATTAAATCTATCGACGAAATTAGGAGAGCTGTCCGTAATTATTGACGATATGAGACAAACAATAAAAAAATCGTTAAGCGACAAGGAAATGGAGATAGCAGCGCGCGACAGGGCTAACTCATGGTTGACTACATTGTTGAATTCAGTCCCCGATCTGATATATATTAAAGATATTTACAGGCGCTATGTGTTGGTTAATAATGCCTTTAAGGAGTTTATAGGGTTAGGCGAGGATGAGATTATAGGCAATACCGACGAAAAGTTCTTCCCTGCCGTCTTATCGGAAAAGATAAAACAGGCAGAAGAGGAATTATTAGAGGATTGCAAAACGGTTAAAGTTGAACATAAATTCACCAGCAGCGGCGGGGATATTTACTTTGATATGATAAAGACTCCGATATTTTCAGAAACCGGCGTAATATTGGGATTTGTTGCCGTATCAAGGGATGTTACAGAGCGTAAGTTAACCGAGCGAATGCTTCAGGAAATTAACGAACAGCTTCACCTGGAGATTCAAAGGCGTGAGCAAGTCGAGAAAACAATATTATCGTCGTTGAAAGAAAAGGAAATCCTTCTGAAAGAGGTACACCATAGGGTAAAGAATAACTTGCAGATTATCTCAAGCCTTCTATATCTGCAATCGATAAACCTAAAAAATGTAGATCCGCAAGAGGTGCTTTCCGTGAGCCGAAATCGCATCCGCTCTATGGCGTTGGTACACGAAAAATTATATAAATCCGTGAACTTTGCAACAATTGACTTCGGGCAATATATCAGGGAACTCGCGTCGGATATTATATATTCTTTTGGAGTATCTGAGAAAAAAATAACCCTTGATATAAAATGCGATAATACCTTACTGGATGTGGAGACGTCAATTCCCTGTGGTTTAATCGTAAACGAACTGGTGTCAAACGCGGTTAAATACGCCTTTCCCGGCAGTGCAAGGGGGGCAATATGTATAACCCTTAATGAGACTGCCGATGGTATGCTGCGTCTGATTATAGGAGATACCGGTGTGGGAATCCCAAAAGACATGGATATTTTTAATTCTAATTAATTAGGGTTGAAGCTTGTCAACAACCTTGTAAAGCAGATTAAGGGAACACTCGAAGTCGCCGGTAACGGCGGGACTGAGTTTAAGATAACATTTCAAAAGCGGCCGGGGCCGCCGGCTGTGGAGGAATCTGAGGATGGACAACAAGGATAGGTTTGATCCTAATATTTGTAAAGATGCATTTAAGAAGTTTCACGATGTTAGCGAGCCTTTTGCAAGGAAGACAGGGATTAGATGCTGGGAGTTCACAAATTGTCCACAGGAGATTATGCGCTCTTGTCCGGCTGTGCTGCAAAACGCCGAAAGGCAGTGCTGGCTCGTAGCCGGAACATTAAGCGGGCGGAAAGATTTCTCCCCGCACTGTGTGCGATTAGGCTCATGTAAACAATGTGACTTCTATAAAGCCGTCAAACACACTGCCGATGATGAGGAAGCCGGCAAGGTTGCAATCCTGATTGTCGAAGATGAGGCAATTGTGTCGATGGAGATACGGGAAAGGGTGCAAAGACTTGGCTACCGGGTATGTGACTCAGTGTCAACCGGTGAGTTGGCCATTGAAAAGGCAGGGGAAAAACATCCTGACCTGGTGCTTATGGATATCAGATTAGATGGACAAATGGATGGTGTAGAGGCAGCGGAGGCCATTCAGAAGCAGTTTAGAATCCCCGTGATTTACCTGACCGCTAACTCGGACGACAAGACAGTTTTGAGGGCCAAACTGACAGAGCCATTTGGGTTCATTCTAAAACCCTTCCATGAGAGGGACTTGCGAACAAACATCGAAATGGCCATGTATAAGCACAAAATGGCGGAGGCGTCGTCATTACAGAGAAAGACTACCGACAGGCTTATGAACAGGACTATAGATGAGGCAAATCAGGAAAACATGAAGCTCGCCGACGAGATAATCAGAAACACCAAACTTGCCCTCACAGAAACCTCCCCGGAGGCACAGAAAGAGTACCTGATAAAGCTCAGCCAGTATGCTGAAAGCCTTAACGCGCGGTTAAAAAAGGAACCAGACGGCAGCGCCTGATCTCCCGCGGCAATAGCATAGTAATGATACCAGATTGCAGACAAATGTGAACTGCCGCAAGCCACGGCAAACGCATACGAGAAATAAAGCAGAGATTGCTATGCAGCTAGCGGGAGTAGCAGGGTTCATGGATTCCCGCTTTCGCAGGAATCCATGTGGTTTTTAGTGAAGCAACAGCGACGTGTCCTGAGGGTGGCACTGTGCGTCCCGTTTTTCTATCCGTTTTCCCCGATTTCAGTCAGGTTACTATTTTGCGATATGAGGTGTAGGAATTCGTTATAGTTAGCGATAAATATTTCAAAGACATTTCGTATACCATTTGAAAGACCTCTGACATAATAACTGTCTGGAGTAGGGTATTCAATGTGTATATCAGGATGACAGATTTTAGAAAAAAATAGTCCGACGGTTTGCATTTTGCTTCCCGTGGCAGCACATATTATTCTCTCATAGTTACCTAACTCCTTGTATATTTTCTAATAAATCTGTTAGCCTTCGGTATCTCTATATGTCCAGCTTTAATCATTTCTCTTTTCTCATTTACCGAGTAACTGAGATTTTTTTTTAAGCCACTCAAGTTCTACTTTTAGTTGCCCTATCTGCCGGTATAACTCGGATTCAAG
>JADFXO010000476.1 GCA_015233485.1 Nitrospirota bacterium | reverse complement strand
AATAGACAACAGGTTTAAAGGATGAACCGGGCTGTCTTATGGCCTGTGTGACGCGGTTAAACTGTGTCTCCCAGAAATCAGTGCCGCCGACCATTGCCTTTATGCCGCCCGTTTTCAGGTCGATTGCAAGGAGTGCTGCCTGGATGTTTTTTCTGCCCCGCTTGTGTAGGCTTTCGATACCAAATTCCACGGCACTCTCGGCCGCCTTCTGCATCTTATAATCGAGGGTTGTATATATCTTAAGCCCCGCCGTGTATAATTCTTCGCCGTAATCGTCTTCAAGGATGTTTTTCACATAATCCATGAAATACGGGGACTTGTATCTTCGTGTATGGGGTATTGTAGGCAAGGGTTCATTAAGTGCAGCGTCATGCTGCTTTTCGTCGATAAACCCGTTTTCAAGCATTTTTCTTATGGCGTAGTTCCTGCGGTTCAGAGCCTTTGGAGCGCTTTTAAATGGTGAATATGACGAGGGTGCCTTGGGTAGGGCAGCAAGGAGCGCCGCCTCGGCTATGCTTAAGTTGCTTGTTGTCTTTCCGAAATACGTATAAGCCGCCGCCTCTATGCCATAGGCGCGTGTACCGAAATATGCCTGGTTCAGGTAAAGCCCGATTATCTCGTCTTTTGTATAATGTCTTTCAATCTGAATGGACAGCGCGGCCTCTTTTATCTTTCTGTTGATGCTGCGCTCCGGTTTTAGGAAAAGCATCTTGGCAAGCTGCTGCGTTATAGTGCTTCCGCCTTGGACAAACCCTCTGGCCTTTAAGTCTTTCACCATCGCCCCGAGCATTCGCACAAAATCAATCCCACTGTGTTTGTAAAACCGGGCGTCCTCAACCGCGATAAAGGCATTTTTGACGTGCTGCGGGATCATGAAATAGGGAACAAATGTGCGCCTTTCCACAAACAGTTCGGCTAATATCTCGTTATCCGCCGAATACGCAATGGAAGACTCAAGAGGCGTATATTGCTCAAGCTGCCTGATCTTAGGTAAATCCGAAAACGCCCAGAACAAATACCCGCTGAAAAATCCCAGGGATATAGCTATCGCAATAATCATAAGGGGGACTAACATCAAAGACCTGTTTTTCTTTGTTTTCCCCTTCGCGATAGTTTTCTCAGCCACGCCGCCATTATAACAAAAAGACCATACGCCTGTCTTGGTGGCACAACATATATTTGACATCTCACTCCACGACATTTCTAACTGAACTTTCGCACCAGGGAATGGCGACAGGACAAGCCGGGTGGAGGTAATTTTTTGTCGTGGAGTGAGATTTGACATATTTTAATATTTGTGATATAGTAGCGGACTTGTGGCTAATCACGGAGGCTGGCGGCAAAAAGAGGCCGGCGGCGAAAAACGCGGCAAAGACTGTGAATGCTTTATGATTATGGCAAAAAATGCAGATGAATAAAGGGGTTGAATAAATGTGCCGTTTAAGTGCTATAACCGCGAAGGACTATTTCTCGCCTGTTGAGAATATCCTGACGCTTGAGACCATGAAAGAGGGGCATGACGGCTCGGGCATGGGCCTCATACTAAAGACCCTCGGCGGTGAGTTCGAGGCACTGAAGGATGTGCCGGTGCTCTCCGGCATATGCTCCAGGGACGGCCTTGCCGCTGTTGATAGTTATATGGCCGGGAAGGGCTGGAAACTTGTCCACACATGGACGCCGATGATTAAACCCGTCAAGGGAATAACCGCGCGCGATAATTATTTCGCCCGATTCTACGACTACCCGGAAGCAGCTAAAGAACTGAGCCCCGACAAAAAAGAGGCGCTGCTCTTAAAGACACGCCTCACGCTTCGTAAGATGGGGCAGGACGATGAGTCCATTATCGTGTTTTCTTTTTATCCGGATGTGATTACACTTAAGGAGGTGGGCGACCCGCTTGAGCTGTGTGAGTTTTTCGACCTCGATAACTCACCCCTGAAGGCGAAGATTATATTCGCCCAGGGCAGGCAAAACACCAACTATGCAATAAATCTCTACGCCTGCCATCCGTTTTTCATTCAGGGCTTCGGCTCAATGACAAACGGCGAGAACACTGCCTTTGTCCCTATAAGGGAATTTCTGGCAAGCAGGGGATTCCCCGGCTACATAGGATATAACAGCGACAGCGAGGTTTTTACGCATATACTGCACTACGCAGTCAAGGGTTTAAACTACCCGCTTAATTATTATAAGGACGTCATAACGCCGCTTAAACCGGCAGAGATAGAAAATCGTCCCGACAAGGCGTTCGTCGGGCATTTAAAGAAATCCCTGAGGCCGCTCTGTATAGACGGCCCGAACTGTGTCATAGGGTTTACGCCTGACGGGACGTGTTTTATGGTTCAGGACTCAAAAAAGCTCAGGCCGGGCGTCGTTGGTGGAGTTAAAGGTAAGATTTCCCTCGTTTCTGAGGAATGCGGACTTAACAGGGCAATCCCGGACAGAGATGCCGGTAAGGATATATTCCCGATGAGATATGACATGGTTATCGTCTCGCCCGGGGCAGAGGAGGTAAAGGTATGGAACCAGCTGCAAGGTTGGACAACAACCATGAACTAACCTTAAAGGAGTTTCCATATATCATCAGGTGGAGAGACGACAGGTGCAAGCGCTGCGGCAGGTGCACGGCCGTCTGCCCGATGTTCTCCATTGTGCCCACGGTGATTGCCAAAAGGGTGGTAAGCTCCTCAGGGGCAACTCCAAACCCGCAGGTGGAAAGGCAGGTTGTTACCGTTATAAAACAATCTACGAATATTGCGAATTACTGCACGGGCTGCGCCACATGCTCACTCGTATGCCCAAATGAGGCCATTGAGCCGGAATTT
>JADFXO010000475.1 GCA_015233485.1 Nitrospirota bacterium | reverse complement strand
ATTGTGATACGCTGGAGATAAACACGTCCACCTCCGGCATGGTGATGATAGTTGCAGAAACGGACAGCATTACTGGATATACGACGATAGACTTCACAGGGACTTCCACCCAGAAAAAAGTCTACCTCACTGTCAAAGACGCCTGTAACAAAGAGATACTTCAGGGAGTGGCCGTGTCTCTGAGGCTGGCAGACACCGCAGCGTGGGAATACATAGGGGCAACCGACGCTAAAGGACAGCTCTATCTCGGCGATTTATGGACAGGGAAAAAATACAAGTTAATGCTCGTTAAATCCGGCTATTACAGCAGCGATAAAGATACCATCAAAAATGACGGATTTACTGTGTCCGACGACACAACGAAATCAACGAAATAGCCGATGGACACCCTCAACCTAACGACATATATCGAAAAGAAAAAAATTGAGTTTGAAGGAATTTGCCACCCCGAACCATGCCTAACGACAGTAACGGCCAGCGACATGTACGCGATAATCAGCACGGCCAGTACCAAAATAGGTTACGCCACGAGTACTCATGCCATTACCTATGGCAAAAATATTGAGTCCGTCATGCTGACGGTGCCGCTTTGCCAGGACGACACGGACTGCGCGAAGTATAATATTGTGACCTATATGCTGCCTGAAGGGCGAGAGGCAAAGGACTGCCTTGACTGCACGCCACCATGCGCTGAAATCCAAACCAAGGACTCGGCGGTTGACATAACCGCCCTGCCAAAAAGCTATAAGGACAAAGGCTGCGTCTCGGATTGCGCCAAGAAAATCACATGGGCGCAAGACCACGAGGTGCATTCCTCTCAAAGTCTCAACGCTCAGACCGGCCTCTATGAAACAAAATATACAGACGTGCCCACAGAAACGCTTACCACGACCGTAACTATCCCGCCGCTTTGCGGCATAGCCGGATTGTCAATAACGTTTGAGATTTCGAATTGTTTTGCCGAGTGGGATTTTTCTAAGATTGGCACGGCGGCGATTCCTGCTGGCGGCGGCCTTGAGAGAATTCACGGCGGTAAATGGGTGCATACGTGGGATTTTACAGATCAAGATAGCGGCTGGTTTCCGGGGGAATATTATGTCTGTTACGCTCATTTCGATAAGACATTCTGCGACTGTAATCCAATACCTATCGCGGGGGTTATTACGAGACAAAGTGTTTGACGTCGGTAATCCAAGGCTGCGGGCTGATAGACGATGTTACGCAGCAGGTCACAAAAGAGCGCATTCAGCTTTGGAATTTTTCGCCGGCATATTTGGCCCATACTAATATCAAGGATGTTGTCGTGTGGGATTTAGAGCAGCGAAAACAAATCCAGCCATATCAGGCATTCGCCACGGCCGAGTCCCTCAGTGCTGCTCCAGACTGATAAGATAAAATATTACACCTACGAATACACGATAAAAAAAGCCGTTAACGCTATCAAAAAAGCCGACGGCCACGGCCAATGTCTCAAAGGACGGCAACGGTCTCGTGCTGGTCATTCAGGGTTCAGAAAACAAAAACGCGAACATGGCCACGTTGCCAAATAAGTTTACGTATTACGAATGTTGGGACGTCAAAGACGATGGCTCTGATTGCAGATACGGCGCGACGGTACAGTTGTTTGATGGAGAGTGGTCATGCCTGTTAGGGTCAAATCGGGCGGGGAATCCAATAGAGGGTATGGCCTATTGCTTTAGCGCGCGAACGAATTACCTCACAACCGCCGACAACCAGACCGCGACGATAAATATTACGGCAAAAGCCGGTGATCCGGTCACACTTCACGAAAACATTAAGGCAATCACGGTGAAAAAATGGGACGGCTCGAAGGGCTACACAGTAGATAGCGACTATACCATCGACTTATCGCAGGGAATTTTTATGGTAAAATCCGGCGGGTCAATATTTGACGGGGATTCCATAAGGATTGATTACAGCTATTTGACAATGACCTGCTACTACAAAATACACCAGATACTACTGTTTCCGGCAGGCCTTTTTTATGACGACACCATGCAGCCGACCAATAGAACGCCCTCGAGATATGAAATCCAATACAAGACTAATCCCGCCGGCGCGCTTATTGGCAATGCACTTATCGGCTTGGAATATGAGACGGCAAATCCGAACCCTGAAGAGGACGGTTATGAAACCTTTACACTAAATCCGGTCGTGGCAATTTCAAGCACGGAAGCCCTTGTTATAAGCAAAAAACGGCAGCAGGTAATAAGCCCTTTTTCCCCGCGTACATATAGCTATGCCGCCGATTTTGCATCTGTTGACACGGAGTGGGGCGTTTGTTTTGATAAAGACCAGTGTTTTATAGGCGGACATAATCATTACGGTGTTGGACGGGTAATCACTTATATTTTCCATTCCACGGGGACGGTAACTCTAACAAAAGAGCAGATTGTTTGGACAGAGGAATTAACTATCGGCTCAGAGGTCATCTTTACCGCCGTTAAAACGATTAAGACCGAAAGCAATTTTAACAACGGCGACGGGATTTCGATAAACACAGAGGGGATGCTTGTTTCCGCAAGCCAAAGTTGGGCGTGTGAAAGCGAATGTTTTACGTGGGATACTACCTGCCCGTCGGGGTTTTCAGGTGGTGTTACAAGTGATTGCGAGGCGATTAATCGGGCATTCCCAACCACAAGCGGCACATGCGGCGACTGGCACCACCCAAGCGTAGTAGGTGGAGCGATTGTCGTGCCGGGGAGCGCGTCGCACTCATCAATAATTGGCACAGGGGACATACATGTTAAGGGCATGGCGAACGCCGATGGCAAAAACAACCGGATTATAATTTATCAATACACCGAGTACGCAATATATCATTACATAG
>JADFXO010000474.1 GCA_015233485.1 Nitrospirota bacterium | reverse complement strand
ATATTATACCGGCCTTCCTCAGTGAGCGCGTATCTTCTATATGCGAAAAAAGATACGGCGATTATACCCACTACCGCCCACCAGTAGCCGCTGAAAAAGGCGCTTATAGTCATCAATATCTGTGTGGGCAGGGGCAGCGCCTCACCCATCTCCTCAAATATCTTTGCAAATTGAGGGATAACATAGGTCAATAATATCAGTACGGAGACAAGGCCTGTAACGCCTAAAAGCACCGGATATATCATCGCCGAATATATATGCTCTTTCAGCTCGCTTGAGGTCTCTAAGTAATCGGCAAGTTTCTCCATAACGGCCTCAATAACCCCGCCGGCCTCAGCCGCCTTTATCATATTAATGTAGAGGCGCGTAAATACCTTGGGATGTTTAGAGAGCGATTCGGAGAATGAACTGCCCTCGCGTATGGTTTTTAAGATAGATTGGATGATTGAACGCATCGTGTTGTTATCGGAGACTTCCACTAAGATACTGAGGCTTCTGTCAAGCGCCAGCCCTGCCCCTAAGAGTGCCGCAAGCTCTGTCGTAAATGTGAGGACTTCCTTTGAGCCGGATCTTTTGAATATCTCAATCTTGCCCTTTGGTTCGGAGCGCGTTATCGAAAGCGGGATAAGGCGTGAGTCCTTGAGGCTGCTGATGACGATTTCCTCATCGGGGGCGTTTATGACGCCGTCGCGATGGTCTCCTTCCAAAGAGACCGCCTTGTAGTAAAATAGGGGTATGCTATACCTCCTGTGTTACCCTCAGTACCTCGGATATTGTAGTCTGCCCCGCTCTGACCTTTTCAGCCCCGCTTTCAATGAGGGTTCTCATCCCCCGCCTCTTGGCGATTTGCCTTAGTTCGGTGGAGTCGGTGCTTTTCAGGATGGCCTTTTTTAGTTCGTCATCCACGACAAGAAACTCAAAGATTCCTTTTCTGCTATAAAACCCCGTCCCCGCACACTGCTCACAGCCCGTGCCCTTGTATAAGACGACATCGGGGCTCAGGCCGATTAGTGCGAGTTCGTCAGGGGAGGCCGCATCATTGTCTATGACCTTACAGGCATCGCACACTATGCGCACAAGCCGCTGCGCGAGCACACCCCGAAGCGTGGACGTAAGCAGAAACGCCTCCACTCCCATATCAATAAGGCGGGTTACCGCTGAGGGGGCGTCGTTTGTGTGCAGCGTGGAAAACACAAGGTGCCCTGTCAGGGCCGACTGAATGGCAATCTCTGCCGTCTCGACGTCTCTTATCTCTCCGATCATTATAATGTCGGGGTCTTGTCTGACGATGTGTCTTAGGGCGCTGGCAAAATTAAGGCCGATTTGCTGCTTCACCTGTATCTGGTTTACGCCGTTGAGGTGATACTCTATCGGGTCTTCGACCGTAATAATCTTCTTTTCGGGCGAATTTATCTTATCAAGCGCGCCGTAGAGTGTGGTGGTCTTGCCGCTTCCGGTTGGTCCGGTGACGAGGATAATGCCGTGGGGCTTGGTTATCAGATTGTTAAAACCGTCTAAGATATTCTGCGGGAAGCCAAGCTGCATAAGGTCTATGACTATTGATTCCTTGTCAAGTATCCTCATCACGATGCTCTCGCCGTAGAGTGTCGGCACGGTAGAGACGCGCATATCGATTTCTTTCAGGGCAATCTTGAGTTTTATCCTGCCGTCTTGTGGGAGGCGCCGCTCGGCGATGTTTAGTTTAGCCATTATCTTTACCCTTGAGATAATAGCGGGCTGGAGTTTTTTCGGCGTGGATTCGACCTCTTTCAGGACGCCGTCTATGCGGTATCTCACCTTTAGCTCGTTTTCGAAGGGTTCAATGTGGATGTCACTTGCCCTGGCCTGGACTGCCCTTGAGATCAGTAGATTTACGAGTTTTATAATAGGGGCCTCAGAGGCAAGCCCCTTAAGGTGGTCAACATCCTCGTCGTAGTCGTTTATGGTATCGAAACTTACATCGCTCATGTCCTCAATTATCTTGTTTATATTTGATTCCCTGCTGTAAAACTTATCTACATACTCACGGACTTCTGCCTCATCCGCCCCGATGGCCTCTATTTCGAAGCCTGTGGCTACGGTGAGGGCGTCGATTGTGCCGACGTCCCACGGCCTTGCCATGATGACTTTCAGCCGGCCGTCTTCTAAATAACTTGGAATGATTAAATTGATACTGATAAAGCGCGAGGATACGCCGTCAAGGACGATAGGGACACGGGGGAAGTCCTCCGGACTGGCCATTTGGACTTTGTTGGCTATTTCAATGCCTCCATCCTCTTCGGCCACTTCAGCCATCGGGCTATCGGGCAAATTCAATGAGTTTCTCGGCTATTTGCACCGCGTTGAGAGCGGCGCCCTTTCTAAGATTATCAGATACAATCCACATATTGAGGCCCGACGGTATGGATTCGTCTTCACGTATGCGCCCGACATAGACCGCGTCCTTGCCCGCGCAGTCAATGGGCATGGGATAGACCTTTTTCTCCGGCGCGTCAAAGACAATAACGCCGGGGGCCTTGGCCAATATGGCCCGCGCCTCGTTAGCCGTCAGTTTTATTTCTGTCTCGATGTTGACGCACTCCGAGTGTCCCCTGAAAACCGGCACGCGAACAGTGGTTGCCGTTAGTTGTATCGAATCGTCTCCCATTATCTTTCTGGTTTCGTTGAGCATCTTCATCTCTTCTTTCGTATAGCCATTTTCTAAGAACACGTCTATCTGGGGGAGACAGTTAAAGGCAATCTGATAGGGATAGACGTTGCACTTAACCTCCTGAAAGCTGAGCAGGGAATTGGTCTGCTCAAGCAGTTCGTCCATAGCCTTTGCGCCGGTTCCCGATACTGCCTGATATGTGG
>JADFXO010000473.1 GCA_015233485.1 Nitrospirota bacterium | reverse complement strand
GCCCGTTGAATATAGATTTGATGGAGATATTCTACCATGCCAGATCAATAATAAGAGACCATGACACGACGATGGCGATTACCGGTTTTTTGAGTAAAATAGCGTTTAAGAACACTGATTTAACCATAAATATGATCAAACCATTCCAGAAATTGATTAATAACAGGCTTGCCAGAAGAAAACTCATGCCCGCGAATGTCCAATTCACAGAGAACCAGTTCAAAAAGACCGGCATATTCATGGTCAAGAACAAGATAGGGCGTGTGGCCATATTTAGTGGCTGTACGATAAAGCATATCTATCCGGAGCTGATGTTCTCGGCGGCAAGGGTTTTTAACGCGTTGCGCTATGAGGTTGTGTTTCCGACGGCAGAGGTCTGCTGCGGCGTGCCTTTCAGGTCATTAGGCATGGAGGCGACGGCCATTACTTATGCTGAGAGGAACTACGAGACATTCAGCAAGCTGAAGGTTGACGCCATTATATCCCTTTGCCCGACATGCGTAGTATCTCTGAAAAAGCACTATCCAGTGTTAATAGGTACTGGGCTTGAAAATGTCTATGACATATCAGATTTCCTGCGGGGCAAGATAAACATGGATTCGATTGACAGCAGCGGCGGCCCGAGGCGCAAGACGGTTAATCTAAAGGCGGTTTTCCATGAACCATGCCATCAGCGTAACGAGCTCAAAAACGGTAGCCAGACAAGAGAGCTGATAAACACGTTGCGCCGGCAACAGCAGGATGCCGCCGCACCCTTTGACATAGAGTTGCTTGAGCCGGATAAGCAGTCATGCTGTGGTTTTGGCGGGACATTCAGCGTGTTTTTTAACGAGATGTCAAACCAGATACTCGGCGAAACTGTAAAAGAATTGGACAAAACGAACGCCGAGGCAGTCATAACCACATGCCCCAACTGCATATTCCAGTTGAGCAAGGCAATTCAGGACAAGCCCATCTACCATCTGATAGAAATCATCGAAGAGGCCATAACCCCACAGACGTAAGATTTTCCCGAAGCAGATATTTTTTTGATGGGCTAAAAAAACGCTTGACAACGATATTTATGTGTTGTATAGTAAGGATGTTGTACAACAATAGTGTCGTACAACAAGAGTGTAGTATAACGCAACCGCCAAATACATGGCGGCAATTTTTACCGGAGGTGTTGAGCTATGGTTGACCACGCTAACGACGAAGAAGGGCCGTCTTTCGTAATAGGAAATATTCCCAAAGGGCGCAATATGTGGGGCAGGGACTCTGAAATAGACAATCTTTTGAAAACCATAATAAACGACAACGTACTACTTACGGCATGTCGCAGGTTTGGCAAGACGAGCATTATGACCAAGATGAATGAAAATCCTCGTCATGATTTCATTTGCTTTATGTTTGACGTGGAAAGTAGGAAAAGCCCTCAGGATTTCGTTGTTACTATTTTTGAAAAGATACGCGACGATGGAAAAATTGTAACATTTCTAAATAAGGCAAACAAGATTACAAAAGAATTTATTGATAGGGTTGAAAAATTAAAAATCTCCGTGGTAGGCCTTGATTTAAGAGAAAACAAAGCTTTGGACTGGAGGGATATGGCAAATGATCTTATTAATTTCCTCTCCGAATATGAAGGTAAACTCCTATTTCTGATCGATGAATTACCTCAGTTCATCCTCAATATAGCAAAACATCACTCTAAGGATATGGCATATGATTTCCTCAACTGGTTTCGCGAGGTTCGCCAGTCAAGTAGATTATCAAATATTCGATGGCTTGTCGGCGGCTCAATAGGTGTTGAACATGCATTAACAAAGGTTGGCGCTAAAATTCACATGATTAACGACCTCTCAATAATTGTATTGAAACCATTTAGCAATAAAGTTGGCAAGGAATATGTTGAGGCACTATTAAAAAAAGAAGGCAATTTTACAGCTATACCGTCAAGTATCGTCGATAAAATCCTGAGCACAATCGGCTCCCCTGTGCCGTATTTCCTTCAAATTCTCATAAAAGAAAGTCTTAACGCAATGAATGATGCGGATGAAACTATCCTGACCGATGAAATTATAGAAGAGGCATATCATAAATATGTACTTGGCCCGGCAAGCAAGACTTACTTTCAGCACTACTATGACAGGCTCTCCGGCTACTACGATAAGGACGAAGAAAAAATAACCAAACGCATCCTTGTCGAGACGGCAAGAAAGGGAACTATTCTAAAAGCCGAACTCTTTAATTTATATAAAATGATAGAGACGGCAGATGTCTCAGACACACGGTTTAACGATATTATGGCCAACATCGAGAATGATTTTTATGTCATATATGATTACAAGAACGACAGTTATCGTTTTTTAACAAACGTTCTGAAGGATTGGTGGTTGAGATACCACAATATTATAGAGGAGTAATGTTGATGAATAAACTATATGAATTCACGCCAGGATTGATGAGTTCAGATGTCCTCATCTCTATCTCTATGGGCAGGGATAGGGAGATTTCGCGCATTGAGAGTATATTATTAAACGCCTCAAGTGGCGGGGGGCTTTCAAATCCTATATTTATCGGGCCTAAGGGAATCGGTAAGACGCATGTTCTTAATATTATTTACCGCTCAATACGGGGCGATAGGAAGATAAATGAAAAGATTGCCGACCTTGCCGAACGGTTTACGCCGGTCTTATTTTCTGAGGAAGAATATGTAAGCGACATCACCAGGTTTGTTCTGCTTATATTGCGTTATCCATCTCGTAACCAACTGAACTCCCGTTTCTACCTTCGCCTTGTCCTTGGGCTTACGGACCCTTGCAGGTATAACTGCCGTACCGTAGTGTGCAGCCATGTCCCGATATGTTGGATTCAGG
>JADFXO010000472.1 GCA_015233485.1 Nitrospirota bacterium | reverse complement strand
ATAATTTCTTTGTGACTGTGCCGTTTTTTATATTTGCTGTGTCGATGTTAATCGGACTTTTCATAGTGAACCATCCTCCTCATAGCAATACAGCAATATGTTTTCGTTTATTTCCACGGCGTCGCCGTTTAGTATTACTTGGGTTTTGGGTGAAAAGGCACATAAAGGGCACATATTGGCTGAAGACGTAGTGTTTATGCGGGTTAGTGGTTTAAAAAGCTGAAAACCTGTAGATACACGTTTAGGCAAATAACTATTGACTTTATTTGGTAGAATATGATATAACTGTAGATATGTATTTGAGAACGACGAGCAGGAAAAACAAGGACGGTTCCATAATTACATACTACCAGCTTGCGCATAATGTTAGAAACCCTGTGACCAAAGTACCAGAGGTCAACGTAATCTACAATTTAGGGCGTGCGGATACAGTTAAGCGCGAAGATTTGGTACGTCTGTGTAAATCGATTTCAAGAGTATGTGGACTGACAATTCATGACAACTTTGATACTGAACAATTTGACACCACAGAAGCAGGGATTCCGAAGGATGTCAAACTCATTCGGGTGCTTGAATTCGGAGTTCTGTTTGTTGTAGAGGCGTTGTGGGAACGATTAGGCCTTGGCTCAATATTACGAAGCCTATCTAAAGAGAGTGGATATAAGATACCCTATGAAAGGGCGCTGTTAGCAATAGTGGCAAACAGGTTGTGTGAACCTGAATCTAAACTTGGCGTATGGGACAGATGGCTTTCAAAAGTATACATGCCATCGTGTAGAGAGCTGAAGTTAGCGCATATGTACGAGGCGCTGGATTTATTATACGAACATAGCGAAGAGAAATCCGTATTTTTTCAGGCAGCCAACCTGTTAAATCCTGATGTGGATATTGTATTTTATGACACCACGACGGTTTCGTTTTCAATAGATTACGAAGATGAGGATAGTGGCCTAAGGAAGCGTGGCAAGTCGAAAGATGGGACATGGTCTCCCCAAGTGGTGGTAGCATTAGCCGTAACGCGAGATGGGTTGCCAGTAAGGAGTTGGGTGTTTCCGGGCAATACTGCGGATGTTAAAACGGTAGAACAGGTAAAATCAGACTTGAAAGGCTGGAAGCTTGGCCGTGCATTATTTGTGGCTGACGCGGGGATGAATTCAGAGGCTGCCCGTCGTCAGTATCGCCGGTTATCTCGTATATGCCGTTTGAGTTTGCCGCTAAGTAGATGTCACAATATAACCTTGACATCTTATAGCTAAAGATGGCTTTACAAAACCAAAATATATCGGTTAAGTTGACAATGTTATTTTGTTACACGCCCTAAGTGTGTGTTGCTGTCATGGCGGCCAATTGAAATTAAACCCGTTGTAATACGATACGGCCTTCGTGGACGTGTTTATTACGATGGTCGTGTATGTGTCAAGGGAATCGCCACTGACAATAACGCCGTCAACGATAAAACGTGGCAATTGGTTTGCCGCATTGCCGATGTCGTGGTCGCTATATCCGGTACCCGACGGCGTGAACAGGTTTATAGTCAGATTCGCGCCGGCCATGTTCCCACAGAAGCCGCCGTCCCCTTGATATCGAAAGAAAATATCGGCAGTGCCAGATTCGCCGCGGCTGCCGTCCGGCTGTCAACGCTGAACGCCGGTATAACGATTCTTGCCGCTGCGCCAGTGCCGATGATGACAAGACCGGCTGTTTTAAAGGCGGGAAGTTTGAAATTTGCATCGCAGGGGTCAGTACTGGATGTGGCACCGTCAGAAGAGAATAAGGGTAACCCTTCACCCACCTTAACCCATTGATTATAAAGGATAATTTGTTTATATCAAAATACACCCCAAAACCAGAAAAGTCTTTAAAATCAAGCAGTTATACCAAATAACGTTGTTGGCAATCCAATCTCTACAGAAAAATTATCCTTATAAATCAAACACTTTACTGGGTGAACGGTTACGATAATCCACTCATCGTTAGAACATTAAGTGGCAGAATTCGTAAGTACGACACTAAACCATCAGCAAATCAAGCTGCAAATACCATTATTCAAGGAACAGGTGCTGATATATTAAAAAAGGCATTAACTCTTATGCGTGAAAGATTACAACAATCAACGAGTGCATTTATAAATTTGACTGTTCACGATGAGATACTTGTTGAAACACCAATTCAGGAAATAGATAATGTTATATATATTGTACGCTATTCAATGATAGAGGCATTTAATAGTA
This sequence comes from Nitrospirota bacterium, assembly GCA_015233485.1. Taxonomy (GTDB): domain Bacteria; phylum Nitrospirota; class Thermodesulfovibrionia; order Thermodesulfovibrionales; family Magnetobacteriaceae; genus Magnetominusculus. The sequence continues at coordinate 628 of JADFXO010000472.1, read as the reverse complement.
TCATAACAAATGTACCCGCTGTAATTGATATTAAAGTATTAAATAGTTGGGACGAGAACGATGTATATATAAAGTGAAGAGGACACTGATTAGCAGGTTCGGAAATCACCTTCCACGAGTTTCCACAATTCAATATGCAATCCCTTTATATATGGACATATATATCCTAATATAATAACTGAAAGGTGGTGTTTTACCTAACCTCACCTTGACAGAAAAATAAATTTATATTAGAAAATCACTTCACATAGCATATAAAGTAGATATATCAATGATTTATAACCTATACACGAGTTCAGGTTGTTATATTAACCTTAACCGGCTGTCTTTCTATCCCACATTATTATAACCCACATCAATTTCCATATACACCACCGGATGCTATATCCGGCTATCACCCTATAGAACCGCATGTACCCTAAATCTTTTTTAGGCTGTCTGGTAAATTGTCTGGTTTCGACTTGATATCCTAAAAATTCTCTGGTATCATGAGCATAGGACACCAGAATTTAAAGGAGGTACATAACATGGCAAAGCAAAGCAGAGGGATTTACAAGCGTGGTAACATATGGTGGGTTATGTTCGCGGACGTGAACGGCGTCATGCGTTACGAAAGCACGGGTAGCCG
>JADFXO010000471.1 GCA_015233485.1 Nitrospirota bacterium | reverse complement strand
ATAAAAAAGTCTTGTATTTCCTACGTTCTTTACAGAAATTGCCAGACATAATTCGCAGCTTTTTTATGCATAAAAAATTACAATATGCTCTATAGATATGTATACTTACTTATGAACTGATTAATAATACCGCCATTTCCGCCTTCACTCCTTCTAACCCTCTTAACAAAAACGCCCACGCATTTAGATTCCTTTTTATATGACCAAATGGCAGCTCCACTTTTTCCTTCCGTTTCTTATATATCTCTTGACTCTCCGGACTCATGTATCTTGCTTCCACTTCCTCTCTGATCTTCTCATTCTTTAGCCTTATTATCGCGCGGCCCCTTTTATTATTTGTACACTCGCCATAATGCTGGCAGTTTATACAATTTGACGGCCCCTTTATCCGATATAAATAGTGCCCTTTTCTCTTGTTGTAATGTGAATACTTCAATACCTTGTTCTCTGGACATATGTATTGGTTGCTTGTCTCATCATATTTAAACTTATCCTTGCTAAATGGTGAATCTTTCACCTCGTGCAGCGCCTGCCTCTGGCTCGGCACTACTACCCCTATCCCCTCTTCTAAAACCTCTTTTAATGTCTCTGTATCACTATATCCCGAATCTGCACATACTGTCTCACAATTGCTGCCAAGTGCCTCGTTCGCCTGCCTTACCTGATTGCTTAACTGCTTATTATCATTGTTTTCATTTACTACATCACTGTTTACTATTAATCCATTCTTCTCATCTACCGCTATTTGCGCATTGTATCCGGCGTGAACTCCTTGCCTATACTTTTAGCTCTGACCGATGGTTTCCTGGATTCCCGCTTTCCAGACTGTGTCATAATAGAAAACGAGCCAGCCCCCCCTTACTTTGAGGGGGGCTGTGAAAGTAGAGCTTGGCAGCGGGGATATTTTTTTAATAATTGAATAATTATATTATTGCATAATTTAATAAAGTATTATATTTATGTTACAATAGGTATAAAAACTAAAAAGAGGAAGGCTATAATATGGCGATAAGAGGAGGTAATCGGTATCAATTAAGTTTTTTTACCGGCGTCAATAGAAGACTATGTAACCTCAGAAGACCCGGTGAGAGTATGTGATGAGTTTGTAGAGCTGTTGGATATGAGGGAATTAGGCATAATAGTGATAAGAGATAAGGTAGGCAATCCGCAGTATGACCCTAAGACGATGTTGAAATTAATAATATATGCCTATTCATACGGGTGGCGCAGTTCAAGGAAGATAGAGAGGGCGTTATATCATAATTTGTCATTCATGTGGTTGACAGGGGGGTTGAAGCCGGACCACAAGACAATATCTAAGTTTAGGAGTGATAATAAGGACGCTCTAAAGAAGGTATTGAAGCAGTGTGTAAAAATATGTATGGATTTAAAGCTGATAGAGGGCAATACGCTGTTTATCGATGGCAGTAAAATAAGGGCGAACGCCTCGATAAAAGAGATATGGACAGAGGACAGATGTGAAGAATTTTTAAAGAAATTAGACAGCCGGATAGAGGAGATATTAACGGAGTGCGAGACGGCGGACAAGAATGAAGAGGGGACGTTTACGAAAATACCGGAAGAGTTAATAGGAAAGAGAAGACGCCGTAGTGCAGATATGCGACAATGGAGGCGGCGTGAGGGAGGATATAGTACAAAAGATCTTCGAGCCATATATAACCACAAAAGGCGAAAAAGGCACAGGGATAGGGCTCTACATGTCCAAGAGCATTGTAGAGAAGAACATGAATGGCAGATTGGAGTTCAATAATATAAAAGACGGTGCGTGTTTTACCATCTATATGCCGCTTCTGTGCGCGCTAAACATTGCGCCGATGTCGTAATTTTAATAACCGGTAGATTTCTCTCACCTGCTGCTCTGCATAGGCAATGTCTTTGGCGTTAATGACGACGAAGTCTGAGTTTGCGGTCTTTTGTTCGTCGGGGATTTGGCAGCCAAGTCTTTTTTTGACGTCCTCTTCTGAGAATATGCCTTTTTTACCGAGTCTTTCATAGACAAGCCCTTTTGGCGCGGTAACGGTGACTACTACATCGACCTCAGCCGTGAAGCCGCCTTCAAAAAGAAGGGGTATTTCGGCAATCGTAACCTCATCTGGCAGCGCGAACCACTTGATTTCTCTCATTACGGCAGGATGGACAATCCCCTCAAGTTTCCTTCGCAGCTCCTCGTTATCGAAGACAACCTGTGCGGTTTTTTGCTTGTCAAGACTGCCGTCCCCGGAAAAAACACCGCTTCCAAGAGCCGTCCTGATCTTTGTCTTGATTTCTTCCTCACCGAGAAGGCGTCCTACTATTTCGTCGGCGCTTACGACACGCGCCCCAAGTGCTTTAAAAAGGCCCAGGACGGTTGTTTTGCCGCTTCCAATATTCCCTGTGAGGCCGGCTAACATAGTATCTCATTCACTTTTGTGGTTCTGACGGGGCAGTCGGCTTGAGTGCTTCAAGGCGTTCTTTAGATTTCTGAGCGTATTCGGTGTTGGGATGCCTTCTTACTATCTCTTCGTATAGCTCTTTGGCGTGTTTAGGATTGTTTTGAAGTTCCTCAAGTTGGGCAGTCTCAAACATAGACTTAGGGCTGTCACCCACGCAGGAACTCAGCACAATGGCCACCACCGCGACGATTATAAATATATACCGTTTCACTATGTATTATGATAACATTTGACGGTGAGGAAATGACAGAATCAACGCAGCCAGCGCAGGGTAAACGCATTAGCAGAAATTGACTGTGCAGTTAGTGGGAGCGAACAGATTGTGTCATAACAGCTTTTAGCCGGAGTACCGAAGCCGCCAACGGGCGGCAGCTCAAATTCAACAAATAAAACATGTGCGAGAATACGGGGT
>JADFXO010000470.1 GCA_015233485.1 Nitrospirota bacterium | reverse complement strand
GCTTTAATACGTCGGCAGACGCCTTTAAAAACTCTAAACGGCTGCAAGCTCTGCTTGGACTTCCATATAATCATCAAATTGCAAGATTGGCGATTGGACGTTCAATGGGTGAGCCATCTGCACCGCTAAAGCCGCTCGATGCACAAGGCAGCCCAATAAAAGGGCACAATCTCTTTAGTGATGAGTCGCTTACACTCTGGACAACTCTTATTGTACAGGCATGGCACGAACATACAGATAAAGATAATATAACCATCGACGAATTTCAAGAGGAGATACGTGCCCACTGGCATCGCGGCATCTATCTACTAATGGATGATTGGAAAGAAGCCGGAGAGGACTACTATAAATTTATCGAGATATTGATAAATCGCCGCGCTATGTTAGGCGGTGAAACCTCAGCCGAAAACGACATCGAAGATGGTGAATCTTCTCCAAAAGAACCGCCTATTGACCGCAGCGCGGAGCTATTGAAAGCCCTTAAGGAGGTGGGGATTACTTCCGCCAAGATAAGCGGCTTTAAACATGGCCCGCGTATTTCGATTTATGATGTCTTTCTTGATGTCAATCATTTGGCAAAGTTAAAGCAAAGCGCCACGCAGTTAGACTTTGTTCTTAGCGTAAAATCGATTTCAGTAAGTCAGGCAGATACGCCCAATAATGTAGCAGTACACATTCCAAGAGACCCTAAAACGTGGGAAACAATAACGGGTAGCGCTATCAAAAGTTGGGTAGAGCAATATGGAAAGGATTATCAACTACCCCTTGCCCTTGGCGTGACCACAGAAGGCGAACCGTATTGTTTTGACCTTGCGGCAGCTCCTCACGTCTTTACAACAGGGACAACCGGCTCAGGCAAGAGCGTTACGCTTCACGCGGCAATCTTATCTCTCCTTTACGAGCAGGAAGATGTTCAATTTTTACTCATAGACCCAAAGCGCGTAGAATTATCTGCTTACGCAAAATTGCCGAATCTGAGAGCAGGGCGTATCCTAAATGACCCCGACGAATCGCAAGACGCCCTTGACGAGATTATTCAGGAAATCGACAACAGGAACCGGAGTTTTGCTGCTATTAATGCCCAAAATATTACCGATGCGCATAAAAAGGGGGAAATAATACCTTATATTGTTGTGATTATAGATGAACTTGCCGACCTGATATTACAGTCCAGTACCATTGAAGACAAATTTATACGTATTGCTCAATTGGGACGAAGTGCGGGAATACATCTTATACTTTCCACACAACGGCCAGATGCAAAAACGTTTGACGGACTTCTACGCAGTAATATACCGGCGAGAATCGCGTTAAGTGTTCAAAAATCAACTGAATCAAAGATTATCCTTGATGACACAGGGGCTGAAACACTCCTTGGTTTTGGCGATATGCTTATTCGCTCTACGGCCGGGTCTGTCCCTGTTAGAATACATGGGGCTTATGTAAAATCCTCGGATATTGTTGCCTGTATAAGAAGTATTACTCAGTAATTAAGAAGGGGACACAATACTGAATTCTAAAACTATAAAAATAGGGACAGCGACAATACTGTCCATATGAGAATTGTTGGACAAGGGAACTAATGACCAGCGCATATTTTATTTAACTCTCCCAAATGAGCGTATGCGTTTAAATTTATCGAAATCAATAGCCGGTTCGTCTTTTCGTTCAGCTATAACTGCAAGGTCATGAATATCCTCCATGAGTTCCTCATACTCTTCCAACGGCAAAACTACCGCTGTTTTATTGCCCGTTTCATCAACTATAAATTGTCTGCACCGTTGTTTCACTTAAATGATCTCCTGTGATATATCACTATTATAGCCGGAAAGTCTCAAAGCTATTGTCATTCACCAATATTGTTTCATGGAACGGATGTTCCCCCATAAAAATAAAATATTACGCAATATCAATCACTACAAAAAAGCGTAGCCACTACAAAAGAAATTTCTCTTGACCTATCTTTATATCCAAGCTATAATCAAGTAATTGATTTTAAAGGATATCCGATGTAGCCACTTAGCATTTTTAAAATATCCTTTAAATACAAGCACATACATGGTTTTCTCAGGGGAACATCCAATGGAAGAGGAAAAAAGGGGCCATGCGACTTTTTCGTTTTACCTCCAGTCATCAGGCTATTATAATTTCCAACTTCTTTCCCAGTGCCGAGGCGACACGTTCCAGTGTTGACAGCTTTATGTCCTCGGCGTGGTTCTCTATTCGGGATATAGCCGTCTTCTTTGTATGAAGTCTGACAGCAAGCTCTTCCTGTGTCAACCCGGCTGCCTCACGTGCCTGCCTAAGCATTATGCCAACCCTGAAGTGCTCATATCCCTCGTCATATCCAGCGGCGAACTTCTTGTCTGTGTTTTTCCTTTCGGCTATGTGTTTCTCCAGATCACCTATGTTTCTTTCTCCTATTCAAATGGGCTGCTATATGCGTCTTTTCTATGACGAACATGGTATACAGTTATTATTTTCTCAGTAGTATCTACTTGATATATTACCCGATATAGCCCGATACGTATACGATAGCTCCTATATAAACCTTTTAGCTTTCTTGACCAAGACGGGAAGGGATTCGTGGCAAGCGCCTCGACCGCATCAAGAATTCTGGGGATGTACTGCCTGTCAATTCTTTTTATATCATGTTCTGATGAACTTTTCCATAGAATTCTAAATGAATCCATCGGAAAACAATTTCTCTTTAAATTTATCGAAACCAATAGTCGGTTCGTCTTTTCGTTCAGCTATAACTGCAAGGTCATGCATGTCCTCAATGAGCTCCTCATACTCTTCCAACGGCAAAACTACTGCTGTTTTATTACCTGTTTCATCAACTATGAATTGTTTTTGCATTTTATTCTCTCCCATATATATTATAACATT
>JADFXO010000046.1 GCA_015233485.1 Nitrospirota bacterium | reverse complement strand
GGACAGGTTAAACAATAGAGATGCCGGCAATTGGCATAATCGGAGGAAGCGGCGTTTATCGAATGCCGCCGGTGGAGCTGATAAGGGAAGAGGCAGTGGATACCCCTTATGGAGCCCCCTCGGACACTTACAAGATATTAAAAATTTCTGGTATAGAAGCGGTGTTTTTGGCCCGGCATGGAAGTGGCCACACCATCCCTCCCCATAAGGTTAACTACCGTGCCAACATATGGGGTTTTAAGTCTCTCGGCGTAAATCGGCTGCTGTCAATGGGAGCGGTAGGCGGCCTTAATACCCTCCTCTGGCCGGGTGACATTGTGGTTGCCGACCAGATTATTGATATGACCACTGGGCGGACATCTACTTTTTATGATAAGGACGAGGTCTATCACGTTGATTTCAGCGAACCGTTCTGCCCCGAATTAAGAGCGGCATTCATAGAAGCGGCCGCGGCAGTGGAGCTGCCCGTCCTGACAAGGGGCACGTATGTGTGTACAAACGGGCCGCGATTTGAAACGAGGGCAGAGATAAGATATTATTCTATTATTGGGGCAGACGTGGTCGGGATGACGGCGATGCCGGAGGCTGTACTCGCCAGAGAGGCCGAGATATGTTATGGCACGATTGCAACTGTGACAAACTTCGCCGCCGGCATAAGTACAGGTAAACTGACGACCACTGAGGTCATAGAAACAATAAATAAATCCTCAATAAACCTGAACGCCCTGCTCCTGAGGGCGATTTCCCTGATAAAAGCTCAAAGACACTGTCCATGTAAGGACGCCTTAAAAGACGCGAAATTGGGTTAAATTCAAAACTTGACATGGCTTATTATGGTTGTGGTTTAACATAATAATGAGAAAGGAAATTATGACAAAGCAATCTCTGACCTAAAGAAAGCGGCACAACTTGGCTTAAAAGAAGCTCAGAATCTATTAAAAAGGAAAGGGCTAAGCTGGTGATTTTAATTTACTTCCCCGCCCTAACGCTTGGACGGTAGGTCTACCTAATAAAGAACTTAAACATTAAGCCCATCGCCGCTATCAGTATGCCGACTTGCGTTGCTGCAAAGGCCAACATCCATTTGATGGTATCTGTTTTGGATTTCTCTATCTCTGTTTTTAAATTGGCTATATCCTCTTTAGTGGCCATTTCTTGACGGAGGGCAGTAGCCATCTCCTTCAAGTCAGATTTTGTCGCCATATCCCTTATATCAGATTTTGTCGCCATATCCCTTATATCAGATTTTGTCGCTAAGTCATTACGCGTATTAAGACTTACTTCGCTGAATACAGTAAGAAGCGCGTCAACGCCGTCTTCGCCCAATTTCTCTCTCAACACTCTTGGTATCGTCATCACGCTCATACCCCTATTATACCGCCCATCAGCTTTTCTGTCAACCCGCCCGCCGCCTCAAGAGTGTCTCAAGAGGTTAAATCATAGAATATCGCAAACTTGGGCGGCCGCCGATGCCGAACCGCCTGTCCGGACAGCCCTGCGACACGAGTGAAGGCAATCTCCGCCAAAGTTTTTTTTAACACATTTAATTTACCATTGACAAACTCATTTCTTTAAGGGTATTATTTTAGTCCATGTGGGATATGATTCCCTGTGATTTTTTACTTTCAGGAGGGTAGGGAATTGCATGCTTTAGGTACTCATCTTTTAGTGGAATTAAGGGATTGTAATCCAAACTGTATTTCAAGCGTACGGCAGGTAACCGACGCGATGGTCGGTGCGGCAAAGGCAGCAAACGCAACTATTGTAGATGTGTCCTTCCACGAGTTTAACCCGTTTGGTATTAGCGGAATGGTAATCATTGCAGAATCTCATCTGTCCATCCATACGTGGCCGGAGTATAATTATGCCGCAGTGGATATTTTTACCTGTGGCGACGTCATAAATCCCGGCGACGCCGCCAGATATTTAATTGATCGTTTCGAGTCGTTAAATCCTTCTATTGTAGAGGTTAAAAGGGGTTTAATTTCTACAAAAGACATAAAGCTTCCTCATAAAGTATTTGAGCGTGAACTTGAGTGTGTTTCGTGACCTAAGCGTCATATTGGCGGGGTTTTTTGGACAAGACGCGCCGCGTATTACGGCAGGTGTGCCGGCTGTCGGTGTTTGCGGCTGTCGTCCGCTTGGATTTAGATATGAAAATATTGGCCGCGGCGCCTAGTTTCAGCAGCGGCTCGGGGAATGCCTCCATTTTCCCCATTGGGCTTTCCTATATAACCGCGTCTTTGAAATCTGCCGGACACGAGGTCGATTGCCATATGTATAAGGGCAACGAAGAGATGCAGGCTCTCTTAAGTAAAACAAGCTACGATTATGTGGCAACAGGCGGGCTGTCCTCTCAGTATCATGATATTAAGGCAATAACCGGTATCGCCCGTGAAAACGGCAAGAAGATAATTGCCGGCGGCGGGATTATCACCTCCGGGCCGGAGCTGATGTCCCGTCACCTGAATGTTGATTATGCCGTCATTGGCGAGGGTGAGGATACCGTTACAGAGCTTCTGTCTTTTTTGAGCAATGGGTTTGATTTGTCGGATGTATCAGGGCTTGGTTACTTCAAAAATGGCGATTTTATATTAAATAGCAGGCGGAAGCAAAGAGAAGACCTTGATGCCCTGCCAATGCCGGATTATGAAAGTTTCGGCTTCAACCTGTATCTGGACGCATCGAGGCCGTCGGACTCGTTTAGTAAAGACCTGTTTGACTCACCCAGAGAATATCCATTAGTATCATCCCGTTCGTGCCCATACTCGTGTACGTTTTGTTATCATCCCATAGGCGATAAATACAGACAGCGGTCTATTGACTCCATCATGCTGGAACTTGAGCATGTTATCCCTAAATACCGTATAAATATTGTAGGCATCCTTGATGAGTTGTTCTCATACCACAAGGAGCGTGTGCTGGAGTTTTGTAAGAGATTTCAGGATTTTACCAAAACTTTATCATGGGAAGTAAAATGGTTGTGTCAGATGCGGGTTGAATCAGTAGATGAGGCAGTCCTTACGGCAATGAAACACTCCGGATGTTATTTAGTAGGCTATGGATTGGAGAGCTACAGCCCTATTGTATTAAAAAGCATGAAAAAACATATAACTCAGGAGCAAATTCATAAGGCAGTTCACATGACAATGGATAGCGGTATATCGATACAGGGCAATTTCATTTTTGGCGACATTGAAGAGACACTGGACACTGCAAAAGAAACTCTCTATTTCTGGCGGCAACACGTTGAAGCAGGTGTATTACTCGGATTTATTTTACCATTTCCAAACAGCAAGCTATATCAGCATTGCATCAAAAAAGGACTCATTACAGACGGCGTGGATTTCGTAAAAAACCATCTGTTTGAGATCATAAACATGACAGAGATGTCTGATAAGGATTTTTACAACATGGCCGTATTGATATACAAATATTCCCGGAGGTATAACAAATTCGTTGTGCCTGATGTAATCAGCAAAGACAGCTTTGTGGTACGCTGTCCCTACTGCCTCAATTCAATAGAGTATAAAAATTATGATACCAGCCAATTATCATCTACGAGGGCGTTTGTCTATTGCAGGAGCTGCCGCCTGAGATTTTATCCCATATCCCCTTTGTACAATAATATCAGGAAATTATCGTTAGCGCTCGTTCATCCATGGAGTTATAATTTAATCGGTAAGGCGCATGATATAATTAAACGGCTCACGGGGAAGTAGCCGGAGTACCGCAGCCGCCAACGAGCGGCAGTCCAAACTCAACAGATAAAACATGTACGAGAATACGGGGTGAAGGGGGGTTACCTCCCTTCGTCTTTAATCCTTAGGCGTTTGCCCTGAGCGCTGGGTCTGATTTATGACGTCGATAATCCAACGATAGTTTTAGACACTATGTCAGTCGCAATATCTTTTATCCCTTCCCATACACCGCCTTTATCATCTTTTAATTCCTTTTCGCTTGGGCGTATCCCTTCAAGCAAGGTCAATACGGGGACGTCCACATGTATTTGCCGTCAGTATCTCTTTCGATCTTGTCGTGGATTTTTACAATAAACCGCGGCATAACTCCGGCGGGCATGAAGTTATATTGGTACTGGAATATCAGGTTATTTTTATTATCCCATTCAAATTCAGGCGCTTCCATTGGAAGTAGTTCAGCAACTAAATAATCGTGCGTTCCGACCATCTCAAATGCCAGATCAAAATTGGACATCAACCGCACAAGCGTCTCATGTATTCGATAGGGATAGCCCTCTTCTGCCTTCCAGACATTGGCGCGGTCAGTCTCAAGGAAAATTCCCCTTCTTTCTTGTACTGTCTTAGTATCAAGAACCTTATAAACCGCCCTCGTCCCCCATTCAGGATTAAGAATTATCGTATGCTTTAACAGCGGGTCTTTTTGAAAATGTAACATTACCCCTAAGTCGTGAAGGAATCCACTTAGTACATTGGCAGCCTCTTCCTCAATGCCCTTTGCTTTACATATATCCAAATATTTTATATATTCTAATTGATTTTTTGTCTTTGATAAAGACTCAAGGTAACTGCGAACATCGAGCCATGACTGACTCCATGGCGTGCCCATCAGCGGCAATTCCCACGCAGCTTTCGTAATCTCTTTTATCAATTTATCAAACATATCTTTTCCTTCTTCGGGGCATTTGCAACTGATACTATAAAACTCCTTTATATTAGAAAACCTTTCTTCTAAATCCTTAAGATTTATGTCCTGAATTCTTTCGTCGCACTTGTTTAATATTAGGATTACGGGGCTGTCCTCCCCCAAGGTCTCTATTGTATGAAGCCAGTGTTCAACTTGACCGTATTTGTCTTCTTGTCTTGCGTCCCACATGAGCAGATATACGGAGCGTTTCGTACAGCAATTACGAGCATCTTGTTTCCATTTTTTATAAAATTATAATCTACTGTTTGTATATTTATTGTGCAATCGACAAAGGCCTCGTCGTTAAGTATTTTCTCTATATATGGGGATTGTTCGCCTTTCAGGTTTACAATCGGGAATACTCGAATTTCTTTGGATGTTATCCTTACGCACTCTTTTATCGTCTCTCTGTGAAATTCGTAATCAAGACGGTCATCGTAGAGAAACAGGAAATGGCTGATAAGCGTTATGGTAAATTGATTGTTGGAAAAGTCCGTCGCCGGATACTCGCAGGCAATGTAGCGGCTGCCGTGCCTTTGAAAATCCCCTACGAACAGCTTATACGCCCGTTGCCTCGCCTCTTTTAACGATTCAACACCTTTAAAATACTCCCATTTGTAAAGGTGTGCCACGGCGGGCATTTGCGCCATTACCAATTCAAGGTCTTGCGCGCATTTCGATTCTATTGTGGACGCCGAAAGCGCATATATCCTGTCCGAACCTGTAACATTAATCTCCCGCAAAGCGGCTTCCGCGCAGAAAGAACTTACCCCTGAGGCAGCGTCGAGGATTTTCTCATATTTCAGGTCTATGTCCCGAAGATTAAACGCCCTGAAATACTCGTCAAAAGTTCGCCCTAAAAGTACAATGTCTTTTAATTCTAACTTGTCTTTTAATTCAGGCATTTCAGCAACCTGGGCATTCTAAGTTATGTATCCGGAATTATGCCCTGCCGCCCTTTACGCGCTGAATGTTGCCGCCAAGGCCGGAGATTTTATCCTCGATTTTCTCGTATCCCCTGTCCAGATGGTATATCCTGTCTATAATCGTCTCACCCTCGGCGGCAAGGGCCGCCACGACCAACGATGCGCTTGCCCTTAAATCTGTGGCCATTACAGGGGCGCCGAGCAGCCTTTTTACGCCGCGTACTGTGGCTATGTTGTCCTCTATTTCTATGTTTGCCCCCATTCGTTTTAGTTCGGCTACGTGCATGTATCTGTTTTCGAAGATTGTCTCTCTTATGATGCTTGTGCCAGTGGCCATAGATGCCAGGGCGATAAACTGCGCCTGCATGTCTGTTGGGAACCCGGGAAAAGGCATTGTCCTTACGTCTGCCGGTTGGAGTGTGCCCTGCGGCGGGCCGATTACCCTCAGGCCGTCTTCCTCTTCGTTTATGCTTATTCCGGTTTCTCTGAGTTTCTCCGCTATGGCTGTTATGTGGTCGTAGCGTGAGTTCTTTATTAAGATATTGCTGCCGGTTATGCCGGCTATCGTTATAAATGTGCCTGTCTCGATTCTGTCGGGGATGATGCTATAGTGTATTGGACGCAGCTCGTCTACGCCTTCAATTTCGATGACGGTTGAGCCGGCGCCCGAAATCCTTGCCCCCATTTTGATGAGCGCATTGGCAAGGTCCTCGACTTCCGGTTCTCTGGCGGCGTTTTCAATTACTGTTGTGCCCTTTGCCAGAGCCGCGGCCATCATTAAATTCTCCGTGCCGGTTACAGTGGATATATCGCAGTAGATTGTAGCACCCCTGAGTCTCTTTGCCTTTGCCACTACATAGCCCTGAGCCAGGGTTATCTTCGCCCCCATCTTCTCAAGTCCCATGAGGTGAAGGTTAATCGGGCGCGCCCCAATTGCGCAGCCCCCCGGCAGAGATACCCTCGCGTATCCGAAACGCGCCACCATCGGCCCGAGCGTCAGCACCGACGCCCTCATCGTCTTTACCAACTCATACGGGGCCTCTCTGTTGATGAGCGAATCGGTGTTTATTCGCAGGCAGCTACTACCCTCGACACTTATACCCGCGCCCATGTTTGCCAGCACCTCGGACATTGTCTGGATGTCCTTCAATTTTGGTATGTTGCACAGCACCGTCTCTCCCTTACATAGTATCGTCGATGCCATCAGAGGCAGGGCGGCATTTTTTGCCCCGCTTATCTCCACCGCCCCACAGAGCTGCTTGCCGCCTGTAATTAGTAGTCTATCCATTTTTCACCAACAGTTCCAGTTCTCCTATGGTTATTGTTATAAGTTTATCGTCGTAATAAACCTGTACCTGTTTATCTTTTTGCAGCAGGGGCGGCTCTTGAATTCCCGGCATATTCAGCCTCTTTGCCGCTATTATGGCGTTTGCCGCAACCTCAGGGTCCCTATGGAAATGACCCTCTTTCACTATAGCTTTTGCCTGGTCGCTGATATACTGCGGGTGTACCTCCCCTATCCTGCCAAGGGCATATAGTACGCCCGGCAGAAATATATTATCTTCAGTCTCGGAGTGTGAGTAACCTACGATAATCGGCACTATATCCTCAAACGGCTTTGGATTTTCTCTTATAGCCTCACCCATTACCTCAGGGACAGTCCACGGGATCGTGCCCGATTCGTCGGTCGCGTTCCAGATGAGGCGCTGTATCTGGCCCCTTGCCCCCGCAAAGTCGTCAACCGCTATTTGCCCGATTGCCTTGCTCGCAAGGTGGATTGCCCGCCACGAGATTTCCGAGGTCTTATCATATGATAATGATAACAAGGCGCTGAGGTATCTCTTGTCTCTTTTAATGCCCTTGATTATCTCGTCGTAGGCCATACCCCGCAGCCAGTCCTTTGTCTGCCTTTTTACCTGGCTTAAATCGTAATCAGATTTTTTTAGATTCTTCAAAAATTTTTCCGCCATAAAAAAAATCCCCCTTACCGGCTGTCTTTATAAGCGGCGGCGGCCCTCACAAGGCCCTCCGCCCACTGGGGAGATCCCAGCGCGTGTATATGCGTATATGTGGCGAACACCTGCTTATACGATAAACCGTCTCTGCCGTCTACAATTCCCTTGCCGCGCTTCATCTTAAACCTAAAGCTCAGTCTTTCCATCTCAAGGTTTACCGCCTTCGAGTAGTGAAATTCATGCCCCCTGAGTATAACATTTTTGGGGAAATAAGGGCCTTCCCCTACCGTCTCCACTATGGTGTAACCATGTGCCTGCGGTTTTTCGTGCATAACAAAGTCCACAGGGAATATGCCCACCATCGGGTAGTAGCGCTCATTATAGACAATGCCCCTGCCGAGGAACATCAGACCTCCGCACTCGGCATATACCGGCAGGCCACCCTCTATCAACTCCCTTAGTTTGTTCGAAAACAGCTTATTCTCAGACAGGCACAGCGCGTGTGTCTCTGGAAACCCACCTCCGATATAGAGGGCGTCCAGCTCGTCCGGCATATCGCTGCCAAGGGCGCTGATCTCAACAATCCCGGCCCCATGCGTCTTCAACGCCTCAATGTTCTCAGGATAATAAAACTGAAACGCGCTGTCCCGTATTACCCCGATATTAACGGTGGAGGGGCATGTCCAGGACGCCAATACATCCTCTGATTCGGGGGCGTCATACTCTAAGGGCGGGGCGCTATTGGCGATTTGCCAGATTTGCCCTTCGTCCACCGAACTGCCGACGGCGGCTGCCATACGGTCAAGCACGTCATCTATTTCGCGGGTCTCATCACGGCTCATCAGGCCCATATGCCGCTCCTGTTGAAAAGGCGTATCGCTTCTTTTGAGCACCCCAACGACAGGCACACCAGCGTAGGACTCTACGGCCTCTCTGATGACCTTTTCGTGCCTCTCATTGGAGATATAATTTAATACAACACCCTTTATCATAAGTTCCTTAGAAAATTCTATTATACCTTTTACTATAACTCCCACCGTTGCGGCCGTCTTAACACAATCCACAATCAATATGACCGGCGATGCAAGAAGCCTTGCAAGCGCAGCAGTGCTGAATGTGCCCTTAGCGTCAACGCCGTCAAATAATCCCCTGTTTCCCTCTATCAATATACCATCGGCGTCCGTTGAATGGCTGATAAGGGAATTGACCAGCTTCCCCTCGTCAATTATATATGAATCAAGATTATAGCAGTGCGTCTTCGCAGCACCGGAAAGCCATGCGGCGTCTATGTAGTCAGGGCCTTTTTTAAACGGTATGATGCGGCGGCCTTTATTTTTCCACAACCTCAGGAGGCCCAACGAAAGGGTCGTCTTGCCTGAGCCGCCTCTGAGCCCCGCAATAACCACTCTGGGCTTATCTAATATCCGTTTGGGTTTCATCATGGTCTCATATCACCTATCATTTTTTTTGGCATTTTTTTGGCATTTTTTTTTTGGGGGCGGGGGAGGCCGGGGAGCCGCACAGTCATTAAGTAAAAAGCGGCGGGCATTAAATAAAAAGAGGCGGGGCGAAGAGCTCCTCGCCCCTACGCTTTTCTTTCTGGCCTTATTTAGGAGGGATTTCTATAAAACTTCCACCAAAATAGGTAAATATCAACGTTCCGGCATCAACCAGATCCCTCAGGGCAGCCTTTACTTCGTCTTTCTCTATGCCCTGGTCGGCAGAGACTTTCTTCAAAATGTCTGACTGCTTCAGTTTCTTCTTGCCGGTTGAGGCCTCAACCAATGCGTATATTATCTTCTTTACTTCCTCTTTTTCCATATAGCACCTCTGTTAAGATTTGTCTGGCCAGGTAAGACTTGTCTGGCCATGATTTGCAGGGTAAAAGTAAAAATGGGGGGGATTAACACCCCCCCCCTTCTCACTACGTCCACTTAAACGTTGCCGCCATTCTAAACGTCTCGCGGGCAAATGTAAAGTCGTCTATGTGCTGTAATTTGAATTCAAATCCGGTCTCTTTGAAGAAAGATTCCCAGCCGATTCTGGCAATCCACTCTCCGACTCTCTCATGCTTCTTTGCGCCGGCGATATAGGCCTTCAGGATTACCTTTATTGCATCGGTAACCTGCGGCCATCTCGGTGGATTATTCGGTATCCAGGGAACTACCAGTTTCGAGAAGGTCGGGTTTGACCTGAGAGTAGACACCTTGCCGCCAACGACTATAGCTACTCCGTCATTTACGGCATCGGCTATAGGCATTGCCGGACATACCGAGTAACAGTTGCCGCAGTACATGCACTTCTCAAGCTTTATCTTCACGCTCTTGGTTGCGGGGTTGGGGCTTATCGCGCTTGTCGGGCATGACGCTATCGTCGATGGAACCTCACAGGCGTTCTTCACGTTCACATCGTCAATCCTCGGCGGGGTCTTGTGGACTCCAACGAGGGCTATGTCCGAACAGTGAACCGCTCCGCACATATTCACGCAACATGCAACGGCTAATCTCACCTTGTTTGGAAGCTCTTTGGTCGTAAAGTACTCGTGAAGCTCGTCCATTATTGCCTTTACAAGCCCTGACGCGTCGGTCGCTGCCGAGTGGCAGTGAACCCAGCCCTGCGTGTGGACTATGTTGCTGATTCTCGGGCCGATTCCGCCTAACAAAAAGCCTTTGGCCTCCAGGTCTTTTACCAGCGGGGCTACCTTGCTTTCAGCGTCAACGAAAAACTCGACGTTATTTCTTGACGTGAAGCGTAAATGGCCGCCGCAGTGTTTCTCGGCTATCTCGCAATGCTCCCTTATCGTGTCGGTCGACAAAATTCTCGGAGAGGCTATCCTTACCGTGAATATCTTATCTCCGGACTCGGCAACGTGGACCATTGTCCCTGGGGTAAGCACTTCGTGATACAGCCACTTGCCATAATTCTTGGCAATTACAGGGTGTAAAAACTTGCTATAATGCGGCGGACCTATGTCGGTCTGTCTCTGTGGTAACTCTGACATTATAAATTCCTCCTTCGTTTAGTAATGTTTCAATTACATCTATCTTTACTACAAAAACTCAGCGACAAAAACTTATCTCTGGATGTCTTCTTCCGACCAGAAGAAAAATGGATCTCTCCTTGGCCACTTAACCATCGCCGGACTCGGTTCAAGGCCGACTTCTTTTAAGAATCTGGGGAACGACAACCTTTCAATTAATTCGCCGATTCTCTCGCGGTTCTTCCCGTTTTCGTCCCACCATTCCCAAATCTTATCAATAAGGTCGTAGAACTCTTCATACGGTGGTTCCATCTTTATAAAAGGCACTATTACCCACGACATCAGGGCGCCGGTTACGATAGGGGCCTTGCTGCCTAACAGCAGTGTCGCGCCTTGCTCAGTGCCGGGCCTTAAGGCCTTCGTCATCTTCGCTATGCAGTGCATACACCTGTTACAGTTGGAATTGTCTATCTTCAGTGCCTTGCCGTCAAACTGCATACACCCTGTCGGGCACATGTCAATGATCTCAGCCTTTATGTCCATCGTTTTAGAATAGTTCAGCACTTCAGCCTGATTAATCCTGATGTCGCCCTTCCATGTGCCGATTATGGACATATCCGCCCTTGCTATGGAGGCGATACAGTCAACAGGACAACCGGCCGCTTTGAACTTGAATTTGTACGGGAACGCCGGCCTGTGCATCTCATCCTGGTAATGTTGGGTTATGTCGTTGGTTATCGCCATCGTGTCTATGTTTGCCCATTCACATCTGGACTTGCCGACACAGCAGCTTGGCGTTCTCAATGCAGAACCGGAACCGCCGAGGTCCCATCCTCTCGATGATGTTTCCGCGAAAAATGGCTCTAATTGCTCTGTCCTTGTCCCCAAAAACACAAGGTCACCCGTTGAGCCGTGTACATTGGTCAGGCCGCTTCCATACTTGTCCCATAAATCGCACAACTCTTTCAGCACCGTCGCATTGTAATAAAACCCGGACGGACTGTTCAGTCTGACTGTGTGGAAATGCGCTACACCCGGGAATTTATCCGGCACATCGGAATACCTTCCGATAACACCTCCGCCGTATCCCCTGACGCCGACTATGCCACCGTGCTTCCAGTGTGTTACCCTCTCCTTATAACATAGTTCCGTGTGGCCGATCAGATCGTTGGCCATGTCCGAATGCGCCGCTGCCCGCTTAATCTCTGTTACGAAGCTTGGAAACACACCCTTTTCCAATTCGTCTAATAGCGGTGAATCATACTTCTTCTTACTCATAGACTACCCTCCTTAAAGATTTTATATTGAGAGATTCAAATGATAAAACCCCTTTCTTTTAAGTATCAAAAGCATATTAAATATTCATGCTAATCGTCAAATAAAAAAAAGTTATCAAGTAATAAATTTTTTTTATTAGCCCCTCATTGCATAGACCAATCCCATTGTTTTTAAACAATAATATCACATTTCACCGTCGGCGATCCAGCCGAAACAGAAAAATAATATTTTCCGCTCGCACGGTATCATGCGGCAGCCGCAATAATTATAGGGCAGCTTATAATAATACTTGATAGGGCTTAATAGAAATATCTTGACAAAGCGCTTATAAAGTGTTATAGTCAGACAGTGGCTATTGGCTGCGGTTAGCTCCGATTAGCCGCCGGTCGCCGTTTTTGGCCGCCGGCCGCGGTGTGCGGCTTAACAAATGCGTGTGAGGCTGATATGTCTGCACCAGGTACTAAAGACCACTATGCGACACTGGGCGTGAGCAAGACCGCCACCCATGATGAGATAAAAAAGGCGTTCAGGAAGCTGGCGCGGAAGTGCCATCCCGACCTAAACCCGGGAAGCAAGGAATGTGAGGCGAAATCAAGGGAAATTAACGAGGCCTATGACGTCCTGGGCGATGTGAAAAAACGTAAAGAATACGACAACGCAAGGCACAATCCCTTTGGCGCTGACAACGGGTTTGAGTATTTCAACAACGGCGCCTTTGCCAATAGCAGGCCGTTTGGCGACGGGAAGGGTTTTGGCGGCAAAAAGTACGCGACGAATTTCGATATGGGCGGATTCGGAGACATATTCTCGGAAATGTTCAAATTCAACGCCAAACCGGAGGCCCCAACTGCCCACAGAGGCGACGACATGGCGGCGGAGTTGACGCTGACACTTGACGAGGCATACACGGGCGTGACTAAGTCAATGAGCATAACACGCGAGACAACCTGCGGAAACTGCGCGGGAGCCGGCGTAAAGGGCGCGAGGCCGTGCTATGAATGCAACGGGGCGGGCACAGTCCCGGCCACCGATTCAATGAAAGTAAAAATCCCGCAGGGCGTAACCACTGGCAGCAAGGTAAGGCTAAAGGGCAAGGGCGCCATGGGAAGCAGTCTCGCCGGGGATGTGGTCATAGAGATACACGTAAGGCCGCACCCAATATTTAAGAGAAAGGATGACGATTTGTATGTAGACGTGCCTGTAACGTTTATAGAGGCCGCCTTAGGGGCAAAAATAGAGGTGCCGACGCTTGGAGGCACATCTCTGATGACCCTTCCTGAGGGGACACAAAGCGGCAGGATATTCTTGCTCAAAGGCAAGGGAATGCCGCTTCCTAAAGGTACCGGCTACGGCGATTTATATGTCGAGGTGCAGGTTGCCGTACCAACGAAACTGACGCAACAGCAGAGAGAGCTGATAAACAGCCTCGCCGGCTTATATAAAGAAAACGTTAGAGAAGACCTGCTCAAAGGGGGACGCAACAATGGATGAGAAGGATGTCAGCCGCCGGCCGCTTTATGTAATCAGCGTAGTGGCGGAGATGTTTGACCTCCATCCCCAGACGCTGAGGCTCTATGAGCGGGAGGGGTTTATCACTCCAACACGGCAAAATAATCAACGCAAGTACTCAGACCAGGACATAAAGCAGTTGAAGTTTATTGTCGACCTGACAAGAAAACTGGGCGTGAACAAGGCGGGGCTTGAGATAATCATAGACATGCGCGCCAGGCTCGACGCCATGCAAAAGGAAATGGAGGGCATCATGGATTATCTTGAGGAAGACACAAAGAGGTATTTCAAGGGCAGACTGCAACAAATATTTATCGGAAAACATGATACCCCCCAATTTGAAAACGGAGGTGAAAACAGGTGATGGACAATCTGACTATAAAAAGCCGCGAGGCCCTCAGAGACGCCCAGTCAATTGCCTCCGGCAAGGGCAATCAGGAGCTGCAGCCTGAGCATCTGCTCCTTGCCCTGATAGAGGATAAGGAGGGGACTCCATCACAGATTCTTACGAAGGCGGGCGCTAATGTTGAAAGATTAAAGACCGAACTGGAGGCCGCAACAGACAAGTTTCCAAGGGTATCGGGGGCGCAGCCCATGGGACACCTATACCTGTCCACAAGGCTGAAGGATTGCTTTGACGAGGCTGCCGCCTCAGCACAGCACATGAGTGACGAGTATGTCAGCGTCGAACACCTGCTCTTAGGGCTGATTGTTAAGGGAGGCGGGGCATCTGAGCTCCTGCGGCGCCACGGCGTTGACACAGATACATTGCTCGCGGCCATGATGGAATTCAGGGGTACTCAGCGCGTAACGGACGAAAACCCCGAAGATAAATATCAGGCGCTCAAGAAATATGGCCGTGACCTTATCGTCCTTGCCGCCAGGGGAAAGCTTGACCCCGTCATAGGCAGGGACGAGGAGATTCGAAGGGTGATACAGGTGCTTGCCCGAAGGACAAAGAACAACCCTGTGATAATAGGCGACCCCGGCGTTGGCAAGACCGCTATTGCCGAGGGGCTTGCCGGGCGCATAGTGGCAGGGGATGTGCCTGAGACCTTGAAAGACAAGATTGTCGTGGCGCTGGACATTGGGGCGCTCGTTGCGGGAGCTAAGTACAGGGGGGAATTTGAGGACAGGCTAAAGGCGGTAATCAAGGAGGTAGAAGGCTCTGCGGGGAAGGTAATCCTGTTTATTGATGAGCTGCATACACTTGTCGGCGCGGGGGCGGCCGAAGGTTCAATAGATGCCTCAAATATGCTTAAACCTGCGCTGGCCCGCGGGGAACTGCGGTGTGTTGGCGCCACCACGCTTGATGAGTACAGAAAATATATAGAAAAAGACGCCGCCCTTGAAAGACGTTTTCAACCGGTTTATATAAAGGAGCCTACCGTGCAGGATACTATATCCATCCTAAGGGGGCTGAAAGAGCGTTATGAGATTCACCATGGAATTAAGTTCAGGGACTCCGCCCTGATAGCCGCCGTTGTCTTGTCAAACCGCTACATATCGGACAGATTCCTGCCGGACAAGGCCATTGATTTAATAGACGAGGCGGCCTCAAAACTCCGTATGGAGATGGACAGTATGCCTACAGAGCTTGACGAATTGGAAAGGCGCGTAAGGCAGCTTGAAATCGAACGCCAGGCTATGCTTAAGGAAGACTCGAAGGAGTCTGCCCTGCAACTGGAAAAAATCGACAAAACCATTGTCGAACTTATCGACAAACGAGACCAGCTGCGCGCCAGATGGATGGGAGAAAAGGATATTCTGTCCTCAATCAGAAAGATAAAAGAGGAAATCGAAGCCGCGAAGACAGAGGCCGACGCTGCTGAGCGCCAGGGCAACCTTGCCCGTGCGGCAGAGCTGAAATACGGCCGCATAATAGAGCTTTCCAAGGCGCAGGAAGAGCAAACCCGCCGTCTTGATGCGTGGCACACTAACAGCAAAATGCTCACCGACACCGTAACTGAAGAGGACATCGCGTGGGTAGTGTCTCGATGGACGGGCATTCCCATGCTTCGGATGCTTGAGACGGAGGTGGAAAAACTCCTCCACATGGAGGACAGGCTTCGGCTCAGGGTGGTCGGGCAGCCCGAGGCGGTACAGATGGTATCCAACGCGGTAAGAAGGGCAAGGGCGGGCATTCAGGACCCGAACCGTCCGATAGGGTCATTCATATTTTTGGGGCCTACCGGCGTCGGGAAGACTGAGCTGGCAAGAGCGCTCTGTGAGTTTCTTTTTGACGATGAGAATGCCCTGAGGCGTATCGACATGTCCGAGTATCAGGAAAAACACACGGTATCACGCCTCATTGGCGCACCCCCCGGATATGTCGGCTACGACGAGGGCGGGCAGCTTACGGAGGCCATAAGGAGGCGCCCCTATAGTGTCGTCCTGTTTGATGAAATCGAAAAGGCACACCCCGAAATCTTTAACGTTCTGTTGCAGCTCCTTGACGATGGCAGGCTCACAGACGGCCACGGCAGGACGGTAGATTTTAGAAACACCGTCGTCATAATGACGTCCAACATAGGCAGCTCATACATACAGGAACACCTGCGAGACGGAGCCATCTCAAACAATAACGGCGTTAAGAAGGAGGTCATGGAAGAACTAAGGTCAATCTTCAGGCCGGAGTTCCTCAACAGGGTGGATGAGATAATAATGTTCAATCCGCTGACTAAGGAACTGATAAAACGCATCGTGGATATTCAGCTCTACAGGATGAGGCGATACCTGAAGGACAAGCGCATAGACATCCTGCTGTCAGACAGGGCAAAAGATGCAATCGCGGACGCTGGTTACGACCCCGTCTATGGCGCAAGACCGTTAAAGAGGGCGCTGCAAACAGAGATCCTTAATCCGTTAGCGTTAAAGATAATCGAAAAATCGGTAAACGAGGGCGATACGGTACAAGTGGACTACGAATACGGCAAAATGGTATTTTCAAACATTGAAGTGGCAGAGATAGAGTAAAACGACTAGCTAAGGATTAAAGACGAAGGGGGATAATCCGTTAGATAGAAATCCTCTCACAAAAGGGGGTAAACTCTGAACTCCTCACAAAAATCTCCCCAAAAAACTAAAATGTTCACCGCGGCTTACTTTGATGGTGGATTTAGGTGTCATGGCTGTGTTGACAAGTGATAGAGTTGTTCTGCTATGTTAAAAGTCATGCGTCAGGGGAATAAAGACGGTATTAAGACATCTATTGGGGCTATTGCCCTTATTTTGGCGGCCCTCATTTTTCATGGCTGCAACAAATCAAGGACTTTCGATAAGGCGCAATTCATAGGGGATATTTTTCAGGTAAACAGTGCGTCGTTTAAGGAGAAAATCCCGGCATTTTACGCACACACGGATAACGCGAAGGAGATATATTTTTTTGTGGTCAAGGTAGACGGCCAGATGTATTCCTATTTCGACATATGCAACTCGTGCAAGCAGCATAACCGGGGCTACAGGGCGGATAAGTCATTTCTTGAGTGCAGAAACTGCCAGGTAGAGATACCCTACGAAGACCTGAAAACAGGAATCGGCGGCTGCTATCCAATCCCCATTCATGGAAAGGAAGAAAACGGAATATATTCGATTCCCCTTTCAGAAATCCTGAAGGGCAGAGAGTTCTTTCCGTAATAATATCAACGTGGAAGCAGACGCCGTACTACATTAATATCAGGACTTCAATTAAAATTATCTTGACTTTGTAAAATTGATACTGTACAATTGTGATAGAGTGGTAAGCGCGTAGGAGGACTAATATTATGGAAATATCTGATATTGATACTCAATTGAAGGAATCTAATACAGATAATGTATCAGAGGATGTGCAAGATGAGGCAGATGATAATGATGAAGAAATACCTTTTAAATATGAAATATCGAGTTATGGAGCAGATTATCCAGTTGAAGTCCTGGTGAAAAAAATGGAGAATGAGTCTATTATCCTAAAAACGGCAGTTGAAAACCATGAAGACTGGCTTATACCCTTAGGATTTTTACCTCCTCCATAAATTTCTCTTTGCGCCCTATATTTAATTGCTTAAACAATTTCCTTATAAATTCAACATATTCACCTTGGTCATTAAAGTCGTTGCTTCCTCTTAGCAACAGTGATTGGTTAACCGCCCTCTTAAATCGATTGTAACGCTGCTCCACATCTCCATCTCCTTTCCTGTCTGTATCTTTCTCCCTTCTAATCCATAGTGTTTCAATAAGGCATCGTAACGCTTTGTAAACTCTTCCACATTTGACATGTTATTCACTGCCGCACTTAACTTGTCTGTCTGATGCTCACTCGCCCTAACTCAAAAAGTGCATATTGTAATCCCTCACTCAAACTCTCAAAACGTAACCGTTCACCCGCTATTATAAGACTTGTGGAATCATGGGTATCTCAATGCCTTTGCGATGTGCTTCGACGACCGAAGCAAGGTAGTTCCACGTGCTAATTTTTCTAATTTTGCATGTTGCGGCAACTGTACGAAGATATGCCGTCGTCTTAACTCCACCATCAGATTGACTGCCAAAATTTATTTTTCTTGAAATAACCAATAGGCGTAAAAACCTCTCAGCA
>JADFXO010000469.1 GCA_015233485.1 Nitrospirota bacterium | reverse complement strand
TTCTACTTCTTCAACATAACTCCTGTCCATACCACTGATGATACTACTGTCGATTCATAATTGTCCAGAATTATTTGATTTGCCCTGTCCCTCCTTGGTTTTAAGGCCAGAATAAATCCACCGTGGAAATTACCTACTATATAGGGTTTTTCTTGACAGGCCGCCCGTGTTACAAATATAGACGTACACGGAGGCCATAATGACACAGACACAAAAAAACCAAGACTTCTACTCCAAGGACGAGCTTTGCCAGATATTAAAGGTTTCACGTCCGACCCTTGCCAATTGGTTTAAAGCCTGTAAACTGCCCGATTGTTCGATAAAGATAGGCCGCAGGAGTTTGTATCCTTGCGAGCAGCTTGACGCGGCTATCAAGAAATTGATAACCACGAGGGCAGGCGGCCATGACTAAAAACGTGCCATGCCCGAACTGTGGCGGGGCGGCGAGCATCGACGAACAGGGGCGTCTGTACTGCCACGATAAGCTATCTTGTAATTTCAATCCACAAGACCATAAGAATACGTTCAGCGCGGATCGAGACAAAACCACAACGGCGGAGCCGACCGGCAATCGGATTTCAAATGCGCGGCAGTTAGCAGGGGCGGGATATTTAGGCGACTACAAGGAAAAAAACGGGCACTTCGTTTTTGACGGTTGCCCGTATTGCGGCGATAACCGAGAGCATTTTTATATGAACGCCGAAAGCGGCGCGCATGACTGTAAGAAATGTTTTGAGGCTGGCAGCCTGAATAAGCTGCTTAATTTCATAGGACTGCAAGGACAGAAGCCGGAGAGCAAAGTTGTAGCCACGTTTGATTATGTGGACGAGGCCGGACAGCTACTTTTTCAGGTGTATCGCTTCGACCCAAAAAAATTCGCACAGCGCAGACCGGACGGGCGATGGGGCTTAGGAAACAATGGCGAGGTACGGCGTGTCGTATATCGTTTGCCGGAGCTTATCCCTGCCCTGTATGCATTTCTTGTCGAAGGCGAAGGATGTGTTGAGGTGTTACGGGAGCTTGGCGTGACGGCCACTTGCAACCCTTTAGGTGCTGGCAATTGGAGGCCGGAGTACAACCCGCCACTAAGCGGTAAAAATATAATCGGATTGCCTGACAACGACCGGAAAGGACGCGACCACTTTATAAAAATATTGCCGGAGTTGGTACCAATAGCGGCCAGTATCAAAATCTTGGAGCTTCCCGGATTACCAGAGAAAGGCGATATTGTTAATTGGGTTAAGGCACATCGGACGCAAGGGTTGAGCAATGAGCAGATTAAAGCCGAACTGCTACGGCTGGCAGGCCAGGCGGGGGATGGGGCGGACTGGCTGAATAAACAGAGCGCAGAAGGGCAGCCTGACTTATCGAAAGCATTGATGAGGATTCGGGATATTCGAGGCCTGGAGATAGAGCAGAGATACGTCTGCAATAAAATCATACCAGAACAGAGTATCACTCTATTTTCAGGTGCGGGCTGCGTGGGTGGTTCGGTGTGCAGCGTCAGACTGTAACCGATATAATTAAGAAATTGGCCGAAAATGGCAAAACTGTCGAATCCGGCAAAAACTTCAAGCCACTCCTTTACTCAATCTGGATACACCGAAAGGCAACGAGACCTCACACTCCTGCCGTGTTCTCGGCGCGTTTATGGAATATCACTACACGCACGGGCGCGATCTGCAAGAGAATTAGTCCCCTTGCGCCAACCTGAACGGCTGAAATTCCCTGCTTAACAATGACCGATTGATACCCTTCTTCCGGCTAAATTCACTTAATGTTTGGCATTGCGCCTTCCCTGCTTGGTACTCAGCCCAAAGGGCAGCCCAGTCATGCTTGGTATATTGTTTAATACCAAAATCAGTATCAGAGACAATTACTGTCTGTTCGACGTGGCTTACCGACTTTGCCAGAAGAACACACCGATGGAAGGTTACTACCGCCCTGGGCGTAATCTCTATCTCTTCACCCGTCTTGGGATTTCGACCTATCCGCACCCTCTTTTTCCTAACATGAAACGTGCCAAACTTCGGTATCTTTATGTCTTCGCCGTCGGCCAATGTTTCTTTCATTAGCGTAAGGATAATTTCAACGATGTCCCGCACTTCTGTCTTTTGCAGCCCTATTTTATACGCTATGTCTTCAATAATATCAGCCTTGCTTCCTCGTGCCATATCCGGTATATTATTGTATTACAGGGGTTTAGTCAATGCGCCGCAGACTTCGTACGATGGCCGACCTGCAAGGGTATCAGGCTGCTTTCACAGTGCCGACTACAGAGTGTGTCTTTGTTTGGCCGACCCTTGAAAAAGTTAAACTATAAATTAATATAAATAAGGTTAATACACTATAAATAAAGTAGAATTAGTTTTCACTTTTCTAAAGTATCACTTCGTGTATATTTATCCTCGATTCGGAGATAAAATCCCAAGCTTTAGGAATTGGGCGGCAAGTGCGTTGTAACTCTTCCGAATCCTCAACGCCCGAACCTGTAGTTAACGAGGTAGTAACCTGTACAGGGAGTGGTAGAAAAGTACCGCTTACAATAGTTAAACTAACGATTGATATAACAAATGTTAATATAGTAAAAATACAATATAATCTATATCAAAAACTTAAAGTAATACTTCATGTTATGTGCGGCTTGCAAGGGCTTAGCCTTTCAGGCATGAAACAGGATTAATCCGCCTTAGCTGTCCCCATACACAGGACTAAGTCAAAGTGAGCGCTAAGTGCGAATAAAGATAGGGGAAAAATAAAGTAGTGACTTTTTTCACATAAGAAATTGTATAACAAAGGATGGCAAAAGAGACAGCTACATCGACACTGAGCAGGGCAGATGTGCTGGAAGTGCGGTTGGCGGGCGGGAAGAAGAGTCTGAATGGGACAAGT
>JADFXO010000468.1 GCA_015233485.1 Nitrospirota bacterium | reverse complement strand
TCCGCAGCGTAGCACAGAAAATGAGAGAGCTTATGCTTAACATTCGCTTGGTCTTCGACTACTTACGTATGTCAAAAAACTCTGCTTCTACGGCACTTGCCTGATGGAGAACAAATTTACCGTGTCTCTGAACGAAGGGACAAGCCGGGCAATAGAAAAAAAGCACGGTGGCCATGAATGTTTAGCCGGAGTCCCGAAGCCGCCAACGGGGGGATAATCCCCCGTCTTGTCGGCGGCAGTTGGAATTCAAAAGATAAAACATGTGCGAGAATACGGGGTGAAGGGGAATTATCCCCCTTCGTCTTTAATCCTTAGGCTGTTCGCAGGCATGTAGTGCGTTTGCCCTGATTACACTATTGACAATATAATCCTTTCTCGTGATAAAATCTTACAGAGATAGTTATAGGAGGGATGGAACATTGGAAGATATTTCAGCACTTAAGGGCCTGATTGGCGGCTTTAGACAGAGCCGGATTCTCTTTACAGCAAATAATCTGCGCATATTTGATTTCCTTAACAAACCTAAATCAGCAAAAGTTATATCCGCTAAACTTGGCACAGATACAAGGGCAACATCCATTTTGTTAGACGCACTTGTATCTATGGGCCTTATTAAGAAGAACGGCTCATTATATGAAAACCTTCCCATCAGCTCCGAATACCTGCAATCCGGCCGTCCTGGGTATCAGGGGGACATAATAAGCCACTTCGACACGCTGTGGAATAATTGGTCAGGCCTTGACAATGTCGTTAAAACCGGAAGCCCAAACCGTAAAGCCGCTAACCATGAGAGTTTCATCAGAGGAATGCACAATTTATCAATTCTAAAAGTGAAAAACGTTGTCGACGCTATCGACTTATCAGATGTCAGAACCGCGGTAGATATTGGAGGCGGCCCTGGCACGTATTCGATTGAGCTTGCGAAACGCGGCATCGATGTCACACTCTTTGACAGGCCTGACACTATTGCCATCGCGAAGGAATACGCCGGCAGTCTTGCAAATGTTAAATTTATCGAAGGTGATTTTTTAGTCGATCCTATAGGAAAGGGTTATGATCTGGCCTTTATAAGCCAAGTGTTTCATTCTTATACCACAAGAGAGAATATAATGCTGCTAAAAAAGGTTAAAAAGAGCCTGAACAAAAAAGGTAAAATCGCGGTTCAGGAATTCTACATTGAGGACAACATGTCCGAACCACTTGAAGGCGCCCTGTTTGCCGTTAATATGCTTGTGCATACAGAAGGCGGGCGA
This sequence comes from Nitrospirota bacterium, assembly GCA_015233485.1. Taxonomy (GTDB): domain Bacteria; phylum Nitrospirota; class Thermodesulfovibrionia; order Thermodesulfovibrionales; family Magnetobacteriaceae; genus Magnetominusculus. The sequence goes on along the minus strand of JADFXO010000468.1, from coordinate 1,648 downwards.
TGCTATAGCGTAAATGAGATGCAGTCGTGGCTTAGCAAGTCCGGCTTTACTGAGGTTGCCACAAGCCGGATTAACGAGGCCGTTATCATAAATGCCCAGGCTTCCGGTTAACGCAGTTGTGGTTACAGGTTGGTAGCGTGTGCATGGTTGGCCGCTTCCGGCTTGTTTGTTACCCATTTATTTAATCTATCCATATAAATATAAAAGACCGGCGTTATATAGAGCGTCATAAGCTGTGAAAACACGAGTCCCCCAACCACAGCTATCCCAAGGGGCTGTCTGGCGTCTCCCCCAGCGCCGTAACCAAGCGCTATCGGTATCGTGCCAAAGAGTGCCGCCATTGTTGTCATCATTATCGGACGAAACCTCACAAGGCAGGCCTTATATATCGACTCCTCAGCATTCATTCCCTTATCCCTTTCAAGCTCCAGGGCAAAGTCTAACATCATTATCCCGTTTTTCTTTACTATTCCTATCAGCATCACAACGCCGACAAACGAATACATGTTCAGTTCCATTTTAAATAACGCCAGAGTTATAAGCGCGCCAAATCCGGCAAGCGGCAGCGATGTCAGTATCGTTATCGGATGTATAAAACTCTCGTACAATATGGCAAGCACCATATAGATTACAAATATCGTTATTATCATCAATGGCCCCATGCTTGACATCGAGTCCTGAAAGGCCTGGGCCGAACCCTGAAACGTGCCGGATATCGTCGCGGGAAGCTCTTCGTGGGCAATTTCGGTTATCGCGGAGACGGCGTCCCCTATAGAGATGCCTTCTCTTAAATTAAACGAAATTGTCGTCGCCGGCATCATCCCCGTGTGGTTTACCGTCAGAGCGCCGGATGTCTCGGTTATTTTGGTAACCGTGCTCAGCGGCACGAGTTTGTTGTCATTACCTGAGCGAACATATAATTGGGATAGCAGATTTGGCTGCGTCCTGAACTGCGGTTCAACCTGAAGAATAACATAGTACTGGTCTATTGTCGAGAATATCGTCGAGGCATACATGCCACCGTACGCGGTTCCAAGGGCGGTTTGTATCTGGCTTACGGTGAGGCCGAGGGCCGCGGCCTTGTCTCTGTCAATTTCGACGTTTACCCAGGGGGCGTTTATCTGTAAATCATTGTTGACGCCCACGAGGCCGGGTATCTGACTCATCTTTGCCGTCATCATCGGGCCGTACTTATATAGGTCTTGTGAGTTGCTCGACCTCAGCGTGTACTGGTATTGGGCATTCGACTGCGATGAGCCAATCTGTATGGGCGGCGGGTTTTGCAGATATGTATATATACCGGGTACAGAGTTGACCTTCGGCCATAGGTCCATGACCATGCCGTCTGCGGAGAGTTTTCTTTTGGCCTTGTCTTTCAGCATTACGAACATTATCCCCTTGTTCGAGACGCCGAAGTTTCCCACAACAGACATCAGGGCGATAACTCCAGGCTCTTTCTCTATTATTGAGGTTACTTTTCTTTGATTGTTTAACATCTCCTCAAAGGAATAACTCTCAGGTCCCATAGTGATACCCATCAGCAAATTAGAATCCTGGCTTGGCAGAAAACCCTTCTGAATCGTCGCATATAAATAGCCGGTTACCGCTAATATCACGGCCATAACTACCAGCGTCATATACTTATGTC
>JADFXO010000467.1 GCA_015233485.1 Nitrospirota bacterium | reverse complement strand
AATATCTGGCCGTACGATGTTAACTCCTCCATCGCTGTCAACGGCAAGGTCAGGATTGACCGCGTGTCTCCTTAAAAACGAGGCAAGGTGTTTCATTACCGCCGTGTCTGTAACGTATGGAAGGCCCAGTTCCTGAAATCCCGAGCGCTTGTCTTTATTTATCTCATCTGTCTTATCGACTTGGCGGAAAAATCCTTCTATGATTACGCGCCTTACGTCGTCGTAGGTGATTTGTCCTTTTACCGCGCCGCCTATGACGCTGCGCCCCGTGCCAAGTATGGCAATGTCAAAGTCCTGCGTGCCGGGGGTATCAATTAGAAGCCCCTCTTTGGCAGACCTGCACTGCTCAGACAGCGACACCCATCCCGCAATGCCAAGCGTGCGCCTTCCACCCAACATCCGCGTCTCCATCTCCATTGCCAGCGCGAGGTCCATGTTATCACCACCAAGCATCAGATGGTCTCCAACCGCCATTCTCTGAAACACCGGAACCCCGCCATGCTCCTTCAGCGTGATGAGATTAAAATCCGTCGTTCCGCCGCCGACGTCAAAGACAAGAATCAACTGGTTTGGTTTAATTATTGTCTGCCAGTTGTCCTCGTGGTCAGAAAGCCATGAGTAAAACGCCGCCTGCGGCTCTTCAAGCAATGTGAAGGTCTTAATGCCCGCCGTTTGGGCGGCCTCTGAGGTCAGCTCCCTCGCCGATTCGTCAAATGATGCGGGTATGGTGATTACCACGGCCTGATTTTCGAATTTTTGCTTTGCATTTCCACGGGCGATGGTATAATCCCACGCCTCTACGATGTGCCTTAAATATCGGCAGGACGCCTCAACAGGGGATAGTTTTCCCCCTCCACCTGAGTTGTCCTGCCTGCCCCACGGTAAAATCGGGGATTTGCGCCCTACGCGGCTGTGGCAAAGCCATGATTTTGCCGATGAGACGAGGTTTAACGGGGCTATGGCGCCTTTGGCCCTGGCATACTCGCCCACAATATAAGACACGTCTTTCGACCACGGCAGGGCGCAGCTAGCCGCGCGTTCGTATTCGGTTGGCAGATATAAAAACGACGGCAGATGAGGCCGTCCCTCTACCTGTCCTTCGCCTGTGAGCTGTGGTATTTCAAATATGTGAATCTCCTGCCCTGCCTCTGTATCGACATACGCGGCGGAGGAGTTTGTAGTGCCAAGGTCTATGCCTACGATATATCGCGAGTGTCCTGACACTAAACCTCTTGCCGGACACTGAACTCAAGCTTCCACTTCCTCTGGCTCTCAAGGGCTTCACACCATAGTTCAAGCGTTCCTATCTCTGTCAGATAGCTGTGAATCTTCACGGGCACTACTACCGCGCCTTCGTCTCCATCCGCGCTTCCATTTGCTTCCAGGGCGGTCTCCAATGAGGCAAGCTCCGCCAGCTCCATCTCATCCCATTCGTCAAGCACCTGCCCGGGCGTGTCTTCCTTTCTGATGTTTGAACCAAAAAATCTGAACACCGACTGCTCACCGACAACGAGGCCAAACACATGACCGGCAATACTTACGTCTGTCCCCTCTTCCATCCCAAACGGCACCACACATACGGCCTTAACCGGCGCTGCCATACCGGGCACCGCCGGCATAGAGGTCTCAACCCCAATGTAGTAGGCACGTCCCGCACCTCCCCTTACACGTATGCCCTTTCCCCTTTTCGTATAACCGTAGTAGGCCGCCCCAATGGCAACGGCAGTATCGGGGTCGTTTCCACTGAGAACGGTAACCGCCTCAGCACCCTCTGCCTCTAACCAGCCACTGAGGACCTCTCTTACCCGTTCACGCAGAGACAGGCCCTTTGTCACGCCTCCGTTAAAAAGTATCTTAGAGGGATGGATGAATGTCATGGATGTCTCTTTTTGCCCAAGGTGCTGCTTCAGAAATTTTGACAGGAATTTCGTCACCGCCGAGTCCGAGGAATATTGAAGGCCTAGTTCTTTGAAACCTGACGAACGCTTCTCCACCGGATTATCCTTGATAGCGCATTTGGGGAAGAATCCCTCCACGATTGATTGCTCTACCTCTTCTCTTTCAAGGACGGTCTTGATAGTGCCGCCGACGACTGACCGTCCCCGCCCAAGCACTACTATATCGGCCTTGGCGCATGATGGGTCGCTCAGAATTTTTTCTTTGGCATCACGGCAGCTATGAGTAAGCCCCATCATTTGATATGAATCAATGTTAGTACCCTGGTCGGCAAATTTCTTCCTGACGGCATAGGCAAGCATAAGGTCCATGTTGTCCCCGCCAAGTAGTATATGGTCTCCGACGGCGATCCTCTTTAAGACCAGTTCGCCGTCCTCCTCACGCACCTCAATAAGGCTGAAATCCGTCGTGCCGCCCCCAATATCGCATACCACGACTACATCCCCTAGCGTAACATCCTTTCTCCAGCCGTCCGGCTTCCCGTTTCCCCACGCGTAAAAGGCGCTAAGAGGCTCCTCAATCAGATTAACATCGGGAAGGCCTGCCATAGCGGCCGCCTTTACTGTAAGGTCACGCGCTACGGCATCAAACGACGCGGGGACGGTTAGATAGATGTCCTGTGCCTCTAACTTCAGTGCCGCGTCCGCCCCATCAGCCATAACGTGGTTCCACGCCTGTCTGATATGGTTTAAATATGCGGATGATACCGCAACCGGAGACATCTTCTCAACCGTATCCTGTACGCCCCATGGCAGTATGGCAGACTGCCTGTCAATCCCCTCGTGGCACAGCCACGACTTCGCCGAGGAAATGACACGCGTTGGGGCCTGTGCACCGCGCGCGAGGGCATACGTGCCGACGACATATCTGCCTGTCTCACCGCCGTCCCACGGCAGCTTATAACTTATCTCCGGCCTTTCCGACTCAAGCGGCATGTATAAGAACGACGGCAAAGACGGCAGCTTCTCAATAACCCCAATGTCTG
>JADFXO010000466.1 GCA_015233485.1 Nitrospirota bacterium | reverse complement strand
ATATGCCAATACTAACGGCGGTAAGTTCCGCAAGGAGGAGGAAACAATATGCTCTGCGTGTACAGGCATGAAAGGAATACCGGCACATGCGAATGTTTACGGGCGGACAGGTGGAAAAAGGAATGTGGCGTTTTGCAATCCTTAAAATGCGAGTTAACAAGCCTTTTAAAGGCTTATAAAAAGGGGTTGCTGCCCCTATGGAGGTGTCAATGTGGAAACGGTCACAGGATTTGACCCAATAAAGTCATATGAGAAGGAGTTTTTCGAGATGTTTGACGAGCTTGTCTCTGAGGCTGCCGAACTGTCAGAGGATTCACAATCTGAAGAGCATAAGAAAGCCTGGTGCTTTATAACGTTAAAACTTTTGGCACTATTGCAGATGGCGGTAAAAATCGGGTATAAGCTGGAGGGTATAGGAGGTCTGGATGACACTCGGAGAAATTGAAAGGCTGACAAAGGAGTATGCTGATGCTTGGAAGATGCTGAAGGAAAGAATGGAAGACCTTGAACTGGAAAAAGAGGCCGCTGTCAGAAGACACATATACGGCATTAAAGATGCCTTGGGAAGAGTAACAGACAAGAGGGGTACACTGGGTGTGGCAATATTGTCTGCGCCGGAGCTGTTTGAAAAACCTCGCACAATAACGATACACGGCGTAAAGGTTGGACTGCAAAAGTCGAAGGGCACACTGGAAATCGACGATATGGACAAGACAGTCCGGTTGATCAGGAAGCACCTGCCGGAACAGGCCGAGGTATTGATTAACGTAAAGGAGACAGCGTCTAAAGATGCGCTCCTGAACTTGAGCGCCGCTGAATTAAAGAGAATCGGCGCGAGAATAACAGATACGACCGATAAGATAGTGCTTAAATCGACCGATACAGATACCGAAAAACTCGTCAAAGCCTTCCTTAAAGAAGACGAGATGGCAGACGAGCAGGAAGCGGCATAGGGAAACATTGAGTGGACTGGCTGAACGACATCGAATATGAAGACCTTCTGGATAAAGACGCCAGGATCATATTCGATTGCTGCGGACCACAGGTATTAATTTCGCTCTGGGAGAATTTGTCAGGCATGACGCTCTATCTCTCAGGGCGAAATCTAACCGAAATGAAAAAGAGATATATCCTAAAAATGAAAAATACCCCCGAATTCAACGTCAAAGCCATTGCCGTGAAATTGAAAGTCACGGAGAGCTTTGTCTATGCTATATTGCGGGATGAAAATATTGAAAAAGACGAAAGGCAGGGCAATTTATTTGAATAAAGAATATAAAATAGAAGACCTACCAAATGAGGATTTGTGCCGCGTCGCGGAAAAATGTGGTCTTGAGACGGCGGTTAAGCTGCTAACGCACTTGCCGGGACAAACGATACACATACCGGGCGAATCAAACGGCGCCACTCCGACTGATTTGCTGCTCCTGTGGAATGAATATGCGGCAAAGGGAAGCCTATGTTTGGCGAATAAGATGACAGCACCCCGAATGCGCAATTGCCGCGTCCGCCTGAGAGAGCGCAGACTTGACGAATGGGAAGAGGTATTCAAGAAAATAATCGCAAACCCGTTTCTGACAGGCAATAATAAAGACGGCTGGCGGGCGTCATTTGATTGGATTATAAAAAACGATAACAATTCCCAAAAGGTACTGGACGGCTTTTATGACTGGAAAAAAGCTGGCCGTACGACAGAGAACGCATATGACAAATACAGGAAATAACTGCAAATACGGGCTATGCGACGGCAGCGGCTGGGTGTGGGGGAAGCCTGTGGGCGGCCGTGAATATCCCCAATATTGTAAATGCCACATTGAGTCAGTAAAACGAAAACGATTTGAGAAGTTATTAAAAGAATCGCAAATCAACGACATGAGACATATGACATTTGAAAGTTATAAGCCGCAGCACCAGACACAGTGGCGGGCATACGAGCAACTCCATGCCGCTCACAAGGGATATTACCTGTTCGGCCCGTACGGAGTCGGCAAGACGCACCTCATGGCGGCAACTGTAATAAGGGCAATAGAAAAAGATATAATCTCTGTAATAATCACAGTGCCGAAACTGATGGATAGCCTCCGGCGCTTTGGAGAAAAGGACACGGTAGCAATAGAGACACTGGCCTACGAGACGGATTACCTTAAATATAGATTCATTAGAAATTTATGACCATGCGCTTTTAATGATTCCACCTATAATATCGGAAACACCAGGATAGTTAACAACCTCTCCAATTTTTTTCAAAAGTGATGGCTTCTCAGCTTCAGGAATGGAAGTATTATTCTTGATATTTTCAGATAGCTCATTAAAAAAATTATTAACATTATATTGGGTGTTGATGGTTCCACCTTGCCCTTGAATAGGCGCATTGATATCACCATGTACGGTAATGTTTTGATTCATCTGTATTGGGAATTTAGTGTCAAAGGTTTCTGTGTCCTCTATGACATCTATACCATGGGATGTTATTAAAGCGGATGCAGGTATACGCCACCCACCATCGACATGATGTAATGTTTGCTCTCCTGTTCCAAACCTTATACAACCGATGCCATGAAGGTAACCGCAATTCCAAGCAACTTCCTTTATGTCAACACGACATTCTTCAGCTATGGTGGTTAAACTAAGGTAACTCACTCCAAATTTATTCCTATAAGTATCATAAAGGATTTCCATGATGGAACGTCTTAATTGCTTGGCTTCTTTTATGGAACTATCAGTCATACCCCCCCGATTTCTTATTTTATTTAATAATAACAAAATGGTGAGAATAAGTCAATCTGAGTTGAGAGTTTTATCACGGTAAATTTGTTCTCCATCAGACAAGTGCCGTAGAAGCAGAGTTTTTTGACATACGTAAGTAGTCGAAGACCAAGCGAATGTTAAGCATAAGCTCTCTCATTTTCTGTGCTACGCTGCGGACACCTTTGGACTTAATGATACCAATAGC
>JADFXO010000465.1 GCA_015233485.1 Nitrospirota bacterium | reverse complement strand
TGCCGAGATTCAGTATTTTACAAGCGGTAACTGGGAGACACTCTGAACACAATCAGTAAAGAATTTCAAATGAACGCTATCATCGATGCTTGTCATAAAGATTTTATTAACGCAAACTTACGTTGCGAAAAAGAATTCCTAACTCGTTTTATTGCTGCTTTGCTGGCAAAGCGATTCGTAATATTGACTGGTTTGTCAGGATCCGGGAAGACAAAGGTGGCTCAGGCTTTTGCACGCTGGATTTCTACGAATAATATTACGATATCTGAGCCTTTCACTCCTGGTGCCCAAATACCTGCTGTTCGCAAAACCTACATTGTCAATACTGCTGATCGCCTGGCAGTAGAGTTTTGGTACGATCCTGATGAATCGAAGGCTACCAAGGTCGTTTTACCGCGAGAGTTGATCCAGGAGTGGGTTGAATATATAAGCGTCAATAAGCTAAGTTCTGATGTGCCCTCAAGTCAAATACGTAAGGAAGTGGATAAAACAACTAAGTATTCCAATCAATTAAACTCTTTTGATACTGTTTTAAAAGCCGCGGCATTTGCCATATTGAATGCTCCTCAAGATTACAATTCATACCGCTGTTACGAGGTTATCTCGGTGGGTGCAGACTGGACAAGCAACGAGCATGTTTTAGGTTACCCCGACGGTCTCGACAAAGCACGATATGTACGCACTAAAGCACTTGATTTGATTCTCCGAGCGCAAGGGGCACAAGAGTTACCTCATTTCCTTATCCTCGACGAAATGAATCTTTCCCATGTGGAGCGATATTTCGCTGACCTACTTTCAGCTATTGAATCCGATGAACCATTATATTTGCACTCTGACAAGGATAAAAATGGCAAACCAGCCGTTCGCGACGGGGTGCCTGGCGAAGTATTTCTTCCCTCGAATTTGTTCATTATCGGTACCGTAAACGTGGACGAAACAACCTACATGTTCTCCCCGAAGGTACTCGACCGAGCCAACGTTCTCGAATTTCGCGTTACATTATCAGAACTTGAAGGTTTTCTGCAGAGGCCGGAAAGAGTGGATTTTAGTAAATTGGATTCTGGTGGTGTAAGTTACACCAAGAGTCTTCTATCAATGGCACGAGAAAAACCATTTCTGGCTAACGAGGATAACAAAAAATTTCAGTCAGAGTTGTTACTTTTCTTCCAAGCTCTCCAAAATGCGAATGCAGAGTTTGGTTTTCGTGTCGCCAAAGAAATCACATCATTTCTTCACTTTCATAAACTGCTGACCGGTGGCGAATGGGATTTCGGGACTGCTATGGATGCACAGATTCTACAAAAATTGCTGCCAAAATTGTATGGTTCGCGGAACAAGCTTGAACCAGTTCTATGCATGCTTGCGACTCTTTGCTTTGCTAAGAGGACATGGCAATTGGATAGCGACACTATGGAATTTACCTACCTTAAAACGCTCCGAACAGAGGCCACAAAAGCATTCCGCATGGAGGATGAGAGCCTTGATCCGCTTAACCTTACACCTGATGGCAAGTCATCTTTCCCACCAGACGAAGCTTACTACAAGCTCAGCTTTGAAAAAATACTGCGTATGTTAGAGCGTCTTCGGGCAAACGGATTCGTCAGTTTTGCCGAGGCGTAACCATGTCTGCAACTACCAGAGAAGTTTCGGTTTGTTGCCTGGATGAGCAAGCCAGGTTGTGTGGGATCTTGCGCCTGGTTCAATCAGATAGGAAAGCAGACAGCATTCGGATTCTCTCAACGCAGGAGGCAAAGCAGTACGGAGAGGAGAAAATTCAACTTCAGGAAGGCTGTAGCTATGACTTTGAACTTCAGGAAGTGCATGGAAAGCTCCGTGTTCAAGCGAACGGAGTAGTGAAACCCAGTTCACTCAGGCCAGAAATTGGTCGAATTGAGACGGGCGTTGAAACCGGGTTGCTACAAGTTGTGTTGGAAGATGAAAAGACAGGTTTACCGATCGCACGGGGTTCGGTAGAAGTGCTTCCTACCAAGATTAACTACCGTCAAGATTATCGTGGAATGTTAACCTTTATTGCCGACGAATGCAGCGAGTTATTGTTTAACGTTTGGGCCAACACCCGGATGCGTCTTGCACCGAAGTACAAAACGGAGCCGCAGAATTTGCAACGTCAACTCGAATTCCTGTGTGCGGAGTTGAATTCCTCTCGTTTTTTAGCTGCTATACAGCGCATCATGACAACACCGCACCAGAAGTTGGAGACACATTGGGAGGAGCGCAATATTTCCAGGCCATGCAAGACAGGCCGTAACTTTGCTCGTCAAGTTAGCAGCACGACTATGCGAGTGAGGCTGCCGGCAGAGCACTCTATCTCTCGCTCAATGGCAGCGCAAGGCATTTCCGACCTTTCTTTGCCCGCCACGGTACTCTTTCGCAAGCAGAGTGATTCACTGGACACTCCGGAAAATCGATTTGTGAAATACGTTCTGGCTCATTTCCGCGATGTACTAAAGCGAATATATATACTTTTAAAACAACATAGAACAGAAGACCGACAAAGATTGTTTCGCAACATCAATCATCTCCAAGAGCTACTTAACGAGTTACTCTCGCGAGATTTTTTCAAAGGTATTTCAGAAATTCATGTTCTACCACTGGGTAGTCCTGTTCTCCAGCGGAAAAGTGGCTACCGTGAAATCTTTCTAACATGGTTGAAACTCGACATTGAGGCACAACTCAGTTGGAAAGGTGGAGATGACGTTTATGGTGCTGGAAAGCGAGACATGGCAACGCTCTATGAGTATTGGCTGTTTTTCCAGCTATATCGCCTTTTTAGAGATAAATTTGAACTGACTGCACAACCAGCCCGATCGTTGTTCGAGCAGACCCATGGTGGCCTCAATCTGCGATTAAAGGTGAATGAACCGCTTGGCATCAAAGGGATTTGTGTGCGTGAAGCACGCAGGTTGAACGTGCGTTTTCACTACAATCTAACTC
>JADFXO010000464.1 GCA_015233485.1 Nitrospirota bacterium | reverse complement strand
AAAATAACTATTGACTTTAGTATATGGATATGTATATAATAAAACTATAGATAGTTATGTTGTTATTTATATTTAAAGTACGGAGGTAATAGACATGGTTACAGTAAAAGAACTTAAGGCTAAACAGATTGAAAGAACTAAAGCATATAGGGAACGTATGAAGGCCAAGGGCATGAAGCCCGCACTTGTTTATATCTCTGAGGCTGTGCTAAAAGAGGCCGAAGGTAGCCCACAAAAGTTAGTTGACCTGTATATCAATAGCCGTGGTAAAGAACAAGAGGGTTTGTTTTCAGGAACGCAAACACAGGCCGTAGAGGACACTGGATTAAGACAAGAGGTCATGGACTTACAAGAGACAGTCAAGGCTTTAAGTCTCAAAGTAGACGCTATGGCTTCATGTCCTAATGTAACGCCGCCGGAGCCGAAAAAGCCAAAGGTTAAGTTTGACCCTGCATGGTTTAACGAGTTTAACGAAAGACAGGCTAATGAGGGTATCAGTCAAAATGACTTTGCAGAAGAAAAGGGCATTGATAAAGGCACATTAAGCAAACATTTTAAAAGGCTACGTGAAGGAGGGCAAGCATGAAAGCAATTGGATATATACGAGTAAGCACAACAGGACAGGTAAACGAGGGAGTTAGTCTTGATAACCAAAGGGCTAAGATACTGGCATACTGTGAACTAAAAGACATAGAGCTTGTGGAAATAATAGAGGACGCTGGTATCTCTGGCAGTAAATCAACCCGTGAGGGCTACCAGAAGGTCTTAAGCATGTGTGGTAATGGTGAGGTTGGGTCTGTTATCGTGTATTCAATATCGAGGTTCACACGGTCAACTAAAGACCTGTTAGAGTTTGTGGACACCTACGTTATCAAGAAAGGCATAGCATTACACTCTTTATCGGAAAACTTAGACACAAGCACCCCGACAGGCCGGTTCATGCTCAAGGTCATGGGGGCCATGAACGAGCTTGAACGTGAGCAGATAGGGGAACGCACAAAGTCTGCTTTACAGTACAAGATAAGCAGGAACGAAAGGGGTGTTTTTAAACATTTAGGGGGAAACCGACATAGTATTTGCTGTACTATTTGATTATATGCTGTTTTGTGACTGTTTTCTATCTCCCATTTTAGACTAACTAAATGCCGTAGAAGATTGGATATATTGGCAACACATAAAAACAGTTTTTTAACTAGTATGTCTATATGGCTTAACGTGGATTCAAAGAGATCTTATGCTTTCTCATCCATTTACATAGGTATACAAAGTAGTTGTAGTAATACCTAACTGTTTTGCCACATCTGCTGCAACTGCTTTTGGATCAGACATAGCAGCCATCGCCATCTTTAGGGTAGATGCTGTTACTTTCCTTGGGCGTCCACCTTTCCTTCCTCTTGCTCTGGCTGCTGCTAAACCGGCACGGGTTCGTTCTGTAATTAGTTCCCTCTCAAACTCTGCAAGTGCAGCAAAGATACCGAAGCAAAGTCTGCCATTCGCCGTTGTTGTATCAATCTGCGCCCCTGCTCCTGTTAGCACTTTAAATCCTATATTTCTTGCTCGCAAATCATCTATAGTGTTGATCAAATGCTTTAGGTTCCTTCCAAGTCTGTCTAATTTCCAAACCAAAAGGGTATTACCTGGTTGGAGTGCCTTTAGGCAGGCTGTCAGTCCTGGCCTTTCGTCATGCCTACCTGACGCCATGTCTTCATAGATACGGTCTTTAGATACACCTGATTCAAGCAAAGCATCCCTTTGAAGGTCAGTGCATTGTGACCCATCCTGTTTTGAAACTCTCATGTAGCCAATCAGCATAACATCCCTCCTTTACAGCAAGTAAACATATTCATTATTATACAACATTGCTTTAATTTTTGTAATGAGTAGTATTGTTATTTCTTAGTGGTTTTTAAGGATGTTTTTTGAGTGTAAGGAAAACGACCGTTTGCTTGGCAGTGGGAGTTGGGTTCGATTTTGGGTAGATTGGTATTTTGGCTTAAATGAATGCTCCCCGCCGCAAGCGGCGGTGGTATCTACTTTGGAAAAGTTATCACAACTACGCTGCAAGCAGATGGGAATTAGACCCAGAGAAATTAATTTTTGCTACCATACATCCGACATTCCGCACACCCCTTTTCAAAAAAAAGGAATTTACCTGAACCACAGACATCTATGTTAAACCTTGAAAAAATGAGAAGTTATAGGCATTTAGACAGGTATAGAATATCGACTACAGTTGATACTATCCATGTGACCTTATAGGCAGATAAAAAAGTCAATAGGTATTAATAATGCTATAAGTGTGTTACTAAGTCCATTATACAAAAAACACCATCATCCAATAGTTTGTATTTCAATTAAATAAGCCATTATATAAATAATGTTAAATTCAAAATGTTTTATGCGGAATGTCATACCAAGTTGCAGTCAAAAAAGTATATTAGAAAAAGACCTTTCGAGGCTTGCATAACTGATTTCCTTAGATGGAAGTTATTCCTATGAACGCAACTTGGTATCAGTTATACAACTACCAGAAAACATTCAACCATAAGCACCCAACCATCACCCCTCCAATCCCCAAAAAAAGAGGTGCCCAAAATGGTTCCCATCAGGATCCAATTCCACCTCTCTCCAGCCATCTCCAGCAATTATTGTCTAACTATTAAACCCTCATGTATAAACCCTTCACGTTTGTTTTCGGGTACTCCCAAACCCCTAAAATTTCAGACGCGCTGGACTTAGGATCCAATGCGTCTGCTAATCTGTATTGTCGTATTACCTTTAAAATCAAAGGTTTAGATGCTCTCATGATCACTCTAAACACTCAAAAAACCCTCATGGTGCCCAAATGGTGCCCGTCGTAAACTCACTTCAGCCAACTCCAGCCAACATATGGATAGTCTATAATCATAGCAAGAAATGTTAATAAGCACACCAAAAACACACCAGATAAACACAAAGGAACAC
>JADFXO010000463.1 GCA_015233485.1 Nitrospirota bacterium | reverse complement strand
TAAATTCTTTGTGAAATAGACCTGCTGTCCAAGCGTTAGGGCGGGGGTGGAATGCCCAGCTAAAAATCAGAAAGCCCATGGCGGTATGTACGGCATCACTCTCCTGTCATCCACCACAGAACCATCTTTAATTCTTAGAACATATCCATCATTCAAAGTAAACGTTCCGTCTTTCAATATCCCATTACGCCATCGTCCGATGATTTTTTTTTATACATATTAAAAAGAAGAATTACAATCACACACAGCAAAATAATGATAATCGTGCGTGGCGATTTTATTAGTTGTGCCAATTTTTTATAACGTAGCAGCATTTTAATCAGGGCAGATTAACCGGAAGCCGTCCCTCGTACCGGAGCTGTCCTTTCAGACATTTCAGCACGGCGCCGGCGGCCTGTTTGGACGCCTCGTATGCCGCTATCAGGAAGCCGGCCTCCTTGAATTGGCTTAACAGGTAGGGGCTGCCGAAGGATATCACGGCCGTCTGCGCGGCCCCAGCCCTCAGCAGAAGCGCCTTGATGGCGTCTACTTCCGGTTGTGGTATCCCTGAACTGCCCTTCCACGCGGATATGTTCGTATATATGGCAACAAGGAGTGTCAATCCTTTGACATCAGTTTCTGTTTCGCTGTATAAACTTAGATGATTCGTAAAATATTGTGCAAGGCAAGTGCTGCCATGGAATTTCGGCTCGCCGGCCTCAATCAGGAGCGTGTTTGACGGCTCAGGGATAAACGTGGACCTGATGCCTGCAACGAGGGTAATCGATTTCTCCGTTATCCTCGCAGATATTGTCGAATGGTCTTGCCAGTGCCCTACATGGTTAAGGAGATTGGCGGGATTGCGGGGGGAGCGAATCCTTTGTTTTGCCTTCAGGACTCTTGCACAAGATGTTCGGACGCTGTCTTTATCGAGCGTGCCGCGGTTGAGACACTCAATGAGGCCCTTGACGGTTTCCACGGCGTCTGTTGGGTGAAGGAGGATATCGACCCCGGCGTTGATGCACCTGGCTGCGACGTTTTCAATGTCCCTGAGGGCGTCCATATTGAGGGCGTCCGTGAGGATTAAGCCGTCAAAGGAGAGTTCGTTTCTCAGCAACCCTGTGAGGATTTTTTTGGACAGGCTCGCCGGTACGCCGTCAATAGCGGGAATTGAGAGGTGAGCGGCCATTATGCTTGAGACACCTGCCTTTATGGCCTCTGCAAATGGTACGAAATCGTATTGTCTGAGCTGCTCTTCGGTTTTACCGATAACCGGAAGGGCTATGTGCGAATCTGTCTCCGTATCCCCGTGCCCTGGAAAGTGTTTGGCACAACTTATGAGGCCGGCGGCCTCCATTGTCTCTATGTATATCCTCCCAAACCACGCCACGGCGGCAGGGTCTCCAGAGAATGCCCGCGTACAGATAATCGGATTGGACGGGTTTTTGTTTACATCAAGTACAGGGGTAAGCGGCATGTTGATTCCAATGTCTAATGACTCTTTTGCGATGGCGGTTATTGCTGCCTTATACAGTGCGACATCCTCGGCCAGCTCCATATTAATTGCCGCCGCCATGGCCATTTGGCATGGGAATTGGGTGTACCCTTCAACTTGCTGCCCGACGCCGCGTTCTATATCTGACGCGATAAAAAGCCGTTGTTCAGCCAGATACTGCAGTTCCTTAATAAATGGTTTAATCTCTTCCTTAATGCCGCCAAATATAATAAAACCGCCGATGCCCTTTTTTACCAAATCGGCAATCTCACTGCGATAAGACGCGCAGCTTATACTGTATCCATCAAGCCTGTTAACAATCAACTGGAACAGTGCTTTGTACTGTCCGGCGGTATGCATCGTGTGGAAGTTTATCAAAAAACACACGGCAGTTACAACATTTTTTCCATGTCAGGAAAGATTTTCCATTTAAAAGGGCATTTTTTACATAGTTGCCGCAGACCGGAGTAGAAAAATAAACAAAATACGCTAAGGGATTTCAGGAATGCGCGGCAAACAGACTACTGCATACGAGCTGGCACACTTATTGCTAATACTATAACAGTTGAACATTGGAGCTGGGTATAAGGCAGCAGCCAAACACACGGTATAAGGAGGTGTCAGTTGAATGCGAAAGAGGTAGTAGTGATGAAGGGGTCGCGTCCGTTGGATTTGATGGACGAAGACGAGCAAATATCGACCTTAATACAGGCGCTCAGACAGCACGGCAAGATAGATTTGCCGATGAACACACAGTTTGAAGAAAGAATAAAGGCAATCAGACAGATGGCAAGCGAAATAAAACTGCCCTACTACACATAGACTACGTCCATAATATCCCCCCCCATGGCTGCCAAAAAGCCGACAGGTTTTTTGGCAGCCCTCCTCTTATACTAAATGCAGTCTTAGAAGAGAGAAACTTTCTATAACAATCAAATCTATAACCTGCCTTGCCTGTCATGAGAGCTTCCCTATGGGGTTTCGCGTCCTTTCGACCTTCTGTGGAGTTCCCGATAAATATCCTCCGGCCAGATGCCCTCACAGGCCATAAGGACGAGCGTGTGATAGCACAAGTCGGAGAGTTCCTCAATGATGCGCCGCATGCCCTGTCCCTTCGCGGCAATAATTACTTCTACGGCCTCTTCGCCGAACTTCTTTAGTATCTCGTCCTTACCGCTTGCAAACAAGGAACAGGTGTAGGAGTCTTCACGGGGGTGTTCTTTCCTTTCCAGTATCAGACAATAGAGTTGTTCAAGCGTGTTTTTTTCCATACACATCTTCCTCGGAGAACACCTTGCCGGCTGTTTCTATGCCGCTGTTATTTCTATAAAAGCAGCTTCTGTGCCCCGTGTGGCAGGCACCCGGGCCGTGTTGGATGACCTTTATCAGCACGGTGTCGCCGTCACAGTCTATGAGGATTTCCTTTACCTCCTGCACATGCCCTGAGGTCTCGCCTTTTTTCCAAAATTTCCCTCTTGACCGCGACCAGAAATGAGTATATCCCGTA
>JADFXO010000462.1 GCA_015233485.1 Nitrospirota bacterium | reverse complement strand
TTTTTCTCCCTGTTGAACTGTTGCCTTACCCTGTTGAACTGCTGCCTTGCCCTGTTGAACAGTTGGTTTGCTTGGCTGGCTTTTGCATGCAGTCATTGATAAAGATAATACGCCTGTTATAAGCACTAATGTTAGAAATAGAAGTTTTTTCATAAGTATCTCCTTAAATTTAATAATTTATAAATATTATCGGTATAATTGACTAAATACTTTAATCTTATTTTGACTCCCATATAAAGCGGGTTCAAGGCACGTAACTTGAACCAAATAGTTCATATTTATTGAAAAGCAGCTCTTCATTAGAAGAAATTCAAGGTTCAAATTACAAATTTGAACCCGCATGTAATAGTATGGCATCAAATTTATTTTGCAATTTTATTTCTGAAACATCTGTTATATTTTGACAAAAGTAAAACTGTATGTCATACTAATATAAGCGTTGCAAGTTGTCAACAGAAGCAACACTAACGATGCTGTAACCCTCATAGTTCAATCAAAAAATTTGAGACAAAGAATGCTGAAGAAAATCAGCGAAGCATTACTAAGCAGGTAGTGAGGAATAATATATGGCTGGTATTGAAAGAACAGGGTTATGTTTAAGGCTTTTGTGCATTCTTTTCATTACCTCTTTGTGGGGTTGTAATCAGGACGCTCAGCCTTTAAGGGTAGGTACAAATATATGGCCTGGGTATGAACCGTTTTATTTAGCCCATGAGTTAAAGTATTTTGATAAAAACATAGTGGTTGTTGAGTATTCTTCAGCTTCGGATGTAATCAGAGGCTTTCGTTATAATGCAATTGATGCAGCGGCGCTCACACTGGATGAGGCTCTGTTATTGGTTCAGGATGGATTGGATGTATCGGTTGTCCTTGTTATGGATATTTCATCCGGTGGAGATGTAATATTAGGCAGACAGGGATTAAATAAATTTTCAGATATTTTGGGTAAGCGTGTTGGCATTGAAAAGACAGCCCTTGGCTCATACTTCTTTGCAATTGCGCTGGAAAAGATCGGATTAAAACCAACGGATGTCATAACTGTCAACATGGAGGTTGACAGGCACGAAACAGCATTTAAAACTGGAATGATAGATGCAGTAGTGACATTTGAGCCCGTGAGAACAAGGCTAATTAACGCAGGTGCAAATGTACTTTTTGACAGTTCCAAGGTTTATGGTGAGATAGTGGACGTACTTGTAATTCGCAATGACTATCTAAGAAAGAGTTCCTCTAATGTAAATACACTGAATACCTTACTTATTGGGTGGTTTAGATCTCTTGATTATTTGAAAAAAAATCCTCAGAATGCGTATAAGATAATGGCGAAAAGGGAAGGTATCTCAAAAGAGGAATTTGTTACAGCTCTAAACGGGCTGCATATTCCTGACAAAGAGGAAAATCGTTTAATGTTATGCGGTACAAAACCTACACTCTTTATGACGGCTGAGCGTATGAAGAAATTTATGATTGCAAACGGTTTGATCCAAAAAGATATTAACGTAAATAATATATTAGGTAAATGTCTGATAGACGCCCTAAGAGATGACAAATAAATTGAACAATATTACGAGCGCCAATAAATACCCCTATCTATTGTCACTGCGGGTGATAATCACTCTTACGTTTGTGATAATGACAATATTAAGTCTTCTTACTATTAATTATTTTGAGAGACAAAGGGCATTAAAACAGATTCAGGAAAACAGTATAAGAGAAATTACGGAACTATCGTTTTATTTACAGAATATACTGGAGCATTTATTAAATGATAATCGAATAGATTTA
Organism: Nitrospirota bacterium; assembly: GCA_015233485.1. GTDB lineage: Bacteria > Nitrospirota > Thermodesulfovibrionia > Thermodesulfovibrionales > Magnetobacteriaceae > Magnetominusculus. The sequence continues at coordinate 1,201 of JADFXO010000462.1, read as the reverse complement.
GTTCAGAAGCAAATAGGACTGCTCGGCTCTAATATCAATTTGAGGCTTGTATTACTGGTGGATGAAAATAACGATATTATTGCATCCACTCATAGGCAGTGGATTGGACATAAGATTGGTGATTTTTTCACAAGTTTAGGTGGTGATGAAGATCGGAATCTCTTAAGTAATATGGAGGATACAAGGAAAAATAAAAAGTCCGTCATAACGAAAAGCAGTAAAAATGAGACAATGTATGCGCAATATCCTGTATATTCTGGAATATCCGTTGAAACCCTCCATTCTTTAAGCGTTAATGTTCTTTTTATAGATTACGATTTATCCAGACAGATAGAACATTCACATCGAGCGATACTCATAAATAGTCTAAACTACTCGGGGTTTCTTATCAGTGTATATATCATTTCCGGATTCGCTATTTACATGATAGTAACACGTAGGTTAGTCAAATTGACTTCGGTTATTAATAGGATTTTAAGCGGAGATATGTCGGCAAGAACGGATATTAGTGGGAATGACGAGATAACGAATCTCTCTTCCTGTTTAAATATGATGCTTGATAAAATTTTAGAAGTTCAGTCTCAATTGCGCGCCTTGGGAGACAATCTCCCCAATGGTATGATGTATCAGGTTGTGCGGGAACACGATGGCAGCATGCGTTTTCTCTATATTAGCGCCAGTGTTGAACGCCTGAATGGCGTCTCAGCCGATGATGTGTTGCGTGACCCTTCTGCGTTATATGGACAGATAATGGAAGAGGATATTCCGGCTGTGGCTGCAGCAGAGGAGTTGTCGGCAAATGAAATGAGTTCGTTTAACGTTGAGGCGCGTTTTCGTAGGACTGACGGACAGGTTCGATGGATGCAGTTATCCTCTTGTCCTCGTTTACTTTCAGACGGCCGCATATTATGGGATGGTATTGAGATAGACATTACTGAGCGCAAACGCATAGAAAAAGAACTGGTTAGGTCTAAAGATGAATTGCTCAATATCTTGGAAAGTATAAGCGATGGGTTCTTCACTCTAAATTGGGAGTGGCGTTATACCTATTTAAATACAAATGCCGGGAAGATGATAAAACGTGACTCAAAAGACCTTGTGGGCAAAATCATTTTGCAAGAATTCCCTGAAATGGTTAATACCCCCTATTATCAATTATATAATCAAGTTATGCAAACTGGTATTGTAAAGTATTTTGAAG
>JADFXO010000461.1 GCA_015233485.1 Nitrospirota bacterium | reverse complement strand
GGCTGAAGCGACCTTGCCCCCTCCTCAAACAGTTCCTCGAAACGGGCAAATATCTGCTCCACAACAGAGCCGCGCCTCTGGTCAAGAAGTATTCCAATGACGGTGTTCTTTGTTTCATCAAAGCGGTATTGCCCAAGATTGCTGAAACCAAAATAGAGGCCATAGACATGGGGATAGTCTTTGCGCGGCAAAAAAGTATCCTGCAGGAATTTTTGAATTGAGGCGCTCCATCCAATATCTACGAAGGCGGTCTTGCCGGAGCCAAAAAAATGCAACTGCTTCAGATACCTTTCTAATTTATTTTTATCTCCTTCTGCGTACTTGCGGACGAGGGTCTGAAAGTCCTTATCAGCTATCAAATCGGTAATCCGCGAATCGTTGTAATTCCATATAGGCTCTTCAATGTGTTTAAAGCCGTGTTTCCCCAGAAGCGCCGCAATATCCTTATGATATAACCCAAAGACGTTCAAAATAGAGTATATGCCCTTTTGAGCCGGGTTGCAAAGCCCAAGCAGCGCCTTATCCAGCGGAAGCCCGCCGCGTAAGGAGGCCAGGGCGGTCGATTTTCTTGTTAAATATACATAATCAGCCGTGGGAGTTTCTTTTGCCGTTAATAATGCCGGTGCAAATATATTATAAATGTCTAAGAACAGCTCCCCTTCTCTGGAGATGAAAAAGGCCTTCTTTATCTCATGCCTCTTTATCTCCCCTATGGCGCCATAGACAAAGGCCGCGTATATGGGGCCTAAGAACGAGTATCCATAGTTGTAATAGAAATCCCCCCCTCCGGCCTTACTACGCACGGGACGTATAAGCTGCAACACGTAACGTCCCCTCCAGTAGGGATTCTTAGAGGCGAGGGCGTTGTAATTAAGCAGTATATTCTTTTTCTTGAGGTGTGAGACGTCGTAGAGTCTTATGGCCTTTATACCCATCCGGAGGGCAATGCGATAGTCTGCCTCTATGTGGTCGCCGATATGCAGCATACGCTCCGGGGCCACACGCTCTTTCGATAACACATAGTCAAACAACTTGCCTGAGTGCTTGCCCAGTCCGTTTTCTGAGGAGACATAAATATCGTCAAAATAACCGTCTATGGCCTTTTCCCGGAAGATTTCCTCAAAGTGCTCCCTATCAAGATACATGTTAGAGATGGCAATTACTCTTTTATTCAGAGATTTGAGCCACTGAAGGATTTCTCTCAAACCCTCTTTTACATAAATAACGTCTTTTTCGATGTCAAGGTCGAATTTAATAATCTGCCTGCTAAGTGATTCATTTTTCTCTCCCGATATTTCGCGCGCCATCTCATCGGCTATGGCTGTGAAGGAGCATTCGGTGTCTTTGCCTTCGGCGCCGGATTTTTGTCTTAATTTCGTCTCTATCAGATTCCTGAGGGAATAGACCTCATGGGACGAGTATCTTATGCCTGATGTTTCATGTAAATATTGTGACAAGGCGCGCGCCGCGGCCTCTTTTACCTTTTCGGGTGGTTCAATCTCTCTCTCAAGCAGCGTATCGAAGACATCAAAAGAAACAATGTCCACACTGCCGATTAACCCTTCTATGGCAGCCGTCAGGGCGCGAACTGTCTTAACCTGCCGCCCACTGCCGGCCTGCCGCATGTTTAAGCGTAACATTTTTAAATTCAAGAAACCTCTGAATAAACCCGCGTCAATACCTAAGCAGCGCTTAGATCCTTCAATACTATCGGGGGAGTCAACGTCCATAAACTCTATTGGCTGACGTTGATTATAAAAAAGAAACATTTATTTGTCAATAACCGCTTTTATTTTTTCTTTGGGTGTGTTAGTATAGCGTACGGTTGAGCTGGCTCAAGCACAATATAGACGGCAGGACATGGAGAAATCAGGTAACCTAAGAGAAGCGGGTAACATAGAGAAGCGGGGCACATAGAGAAGAGTGAAAAAAAGTTTATCACATAGGATTAAAAACAGGCTGCGTAAGATGTTGCCGACGGTTACGTTAGGAGCCCAGCCTGAGCCTGCGGCAGTGCCGCGGACTGAGAGTACGGCTGTGGCCCCGCATCTGTATAACGTGAGGAAGGAAATCCTAAGGACGTTTCATGGCGGGTGTTTCGACGCGATAGATATGGAGCCATGCGGGCTTATTCGTATAGAAGGTTGGTGTTTGGAGCATATTTCACAGGTATTGGACTTTATTAAAGTGTATATAGATGAGACCGTAGTGCCGATTGAGTATTATTACAGGGTATACAGGGCCGACATAGCGGTTCACGCCGGCACAAATAATCATTTCACAGGGTTCGCAATTGAGTATCTGGTATCTTCGCCGTTTAAAGACATAAGAGTGACCTTCAGGGACGAGGAAATATTCAGTTCGAAAGTCGAATATCGTGTTGCCACCCCTCATTACGCGGAACTCATTTCAAGGACAAAGGCAGCCACGCGGGATGATATATACGGCTCTGCGCCCGCGTCCAGATTTGTGTCTGATGTTATTATGAATTTAGCCAGCAGCTACCTGCTGTCGCCGGTACTGGATTTTGGGTGTGGAAGCGGCGCTCTGATAAGAAATCTCCGCAGCATCGGCATAGAGGCCTTGGCATAGAGCTGAAGAGTGCGGCAATCATTGAAAACCTGTACCCGGACATTCAACAGTACGTTACTATATATTCTAACGGCTCATGGTACCCGTTTGAAGATGGGAGTTTTGAAAGTGTCATCTGCACGGAGGTCATTGAGCATATCTCTGACTTTGAAGGTGCGGTCAGAGAAATTGCGCGAATCGCAAGAAAGAGGGCTATTATAACCGTCCCGGACATAAGCGCCATACCGGTGTGTTTCCAGCACAACGTGGTGCCATGGCACATACTTGAGGCAACGCACGTTAATTTTTTCAATCAAAGCAGCCTAAGCCGGTTGCTGACCCCGTTGTTCAGGGAAGTCGAATTCGTTAAAATCCACCCCAACACGATTAACGGCACGACGTACTTCAACAATATCGCCTGT
>JADFXO010000460.1 GCA_015233485.1 Nitrospirota bacterium | reverse complement strand
CCTGCACATTTAAGGAAGCCTAAAATAAAAACTCGTCTATTTTTATGCAAAATTCCGTTCATCCCCGCTTCCCACGGCAAAGATTACAGCTTACACTTGCCCTTTCGCCGTTCATTGAGAATTGCTGGGGTCAACGATTTTTTATTGACATAGCAGCCCCTGATATGGTTTACTACGCGTACTTTAAAAAAACATGGAGGTACATTATGACAGCTAAAAAGAAGAGAATGGCGGTAATCGCCAGTAAAGGGACGCTTGATATGGCATATCCACCGCTGATTCTGGCGTCAACCGCGGCCGCTATGGATGTTGATGTGCAAATATTTTTCACTCTGTATGGCGTGGATATAATAAACAAGAAAAAATATCGCAATCTGCAGGTCTCACCGATAGGCAATCCGGCCATGCCTTCACCAATTCCTATGCCCAATATAATAGGAATGCTGCCCGGCATGACCCCTATGGCCACATCGATGATGAAGGGCATGATTAAGAAGATAAACTGGCCGTCGATCCCCGAACTCGTCGATGCGTGCCGTGAAATGGACGTCAAGATGCTTGCCTGCACACCGACACTTGAAATGACCAATGTGCATAAAGAAGATCTCGTCGATGGGATAATGGTCGCAGGGGCCGCAGAGTTTTTAAACTTTGCGCTTGATGCTGATATAACGTTGTTTATTTAGTACTGTTACTGTTTAGGCGGAATATAAAGCGGGGGTTCCCTTCCGGCGGGTTCTCTTCCGGCGGGTTCTCTGCTTTGTGTTCCATGCTATTAAGTCGCCGTTGAAGCCGTCAGTCCTAATTGAAGCCATCAGTTCTAAAATTAGGGTTGTTTCTATTAAAAATAGGATTGTTTCTATTCTGTTTTTATATTCTGGAGGAGGTGTATGCCGTGTCATCCGACCGTGTCAGCCGTATAGTGAGAACAATCTCAAGAATAAGAAAATCATCTTTTTTTAATCAGGACAAGCGTCCGATTGCTTTTTTCGTATTCGTTATTTTTTTATCAGTGACGCATCTTTCTCTGCGCTCCACAGAAGCGTTAAACTCAATAACACCTTCGGCGCAAATATCAGGGGAAAAGGCGGTACAGCCAGCCAGGGTTATTAACGGGCTTGTTAAAAAGGGGGAGACGATGCTGGACATTAGTAAAAAATATAACCTCAAGGCAGACGACCTGATAAGTATCTCAACGGCCTCCAATGACCTCTATAATCTGAATACACTAAGGCCGGCAATGTCCTATAAAATTATCGTCGATCCAACAAACAACGATATTCTTGAACTTAACTATGCCATAGACGACTCATCTTTTTTGTCTGTTAAAAGATACATGGACGCCTCTGCCAACGATACCCTGTCCGGCGCGGAGGATTTTTTTCAGGCCGAGGTGGTATCGCTGGCCTATCAAACGAGAACCGGCACTATTACCGGCACCATAAACCACAACCTCATCGACTCCATAGGCAAGTCAAGGGAGCACATGAATGTTGCATTTGAGCTGGCTGACATATTTGCCTATGACATCGATTTCACAACTGACCTGCGAAAGGGCGACACATTCGAGGTGGTTTTGGAAGAGCTGTACAGGGATAACGTATTTAAGGGTTATGGCAAAATTCTCTATGCCAGATTCACAAACAATGGGGAACGTTATGAGACGCTCAGATATGAAATAGACGGCAAGGAGGAGTTCTTTCGCCCCGATGGCAATTCCATGAAGAAGACGCTGATGAGAGCGCCGCTAAGGTACAGGTATATCAGCTCGTTCTTTTCTAAAAGCAGGTTTCATCCCATTCTGAGAATCAGCCGCCCTCACTTCGGAGTCGATTATGCCGCCCCCAAGGGGACTCCGGTTTCAGCGGCTGGCGACGGTGTTATCTTTGACGCAGGGCGTACGGTTGCGTATGGCAATCAATTATTTATCAGGCATTCGGGCGGCTATGTCACCGGCCATGGACATCTGTCCGCATTTGCTAAAGGCATGAGAAACGGCGCAAAGGTCACGCAGGGTGAAATCATCGGATATGTAGGCGCAACAGGGTATGCCACCGGCCCTCATCTCGATTACAGGGTTAAACTTGATGGAAAACCCATAGACCCGCTTACGATGAAGCTGCCGGCAAGCCCTATTCCAGTCAATCACAAAGAGGCATTCAATACCTATGTTGCCATGATGCGCTCTGAGCTGTCTAAATCCCATATGGCAAAGGTTTCACAAAAACCTGCCAGGCACTTGAATTAGGGATGTGCTGAAAGCAAGCGTCCATAGGTTGCTGCGCAGAGTTGTAATGCTTCTGGCGTTAGCCCTGTCTTTGACACTGTCCAATATGCCTATGGCCTCAGCCGGCGAGACAATTCGCTGTGCCTCGACAACGAGCACGCAAAACTCTGGATTTTTCGATTATATCTTACCCATGTTTCAGAAAAAGACCGGCATTAAGATAGAGGTAGTCGCAGCCGGCACGGGGGCGGCTATTGAGATAGGAAAAAGAGGGGATGTTGACTTCGTCTTCGTTCACGCCAAAGACCAGGAGCTTAAGGCGGTTGAGGAGGGATGGTTCGTAAACCGCAGAGACGTCATGTATAACGACTTCTTGCTGATAGGGCATGGGCAAGACCCCGCCGGCGTCAAGGGCTTGAAAAGCGTCGCCGCCGCGTTTAAAACAATTGCCCGGAAAGAGGCAATCTTCGTCTCACGCGGCGATAAATCCGGCACACACACTAAGGAGCTGGCTATCTGGAAAGAGGCCGGTGTTCAACCAAAAGGCAAGGGCTGGTACATGGAGGCCGGACAGGGCATGGAGGCAACCCAGCGCGTTGCCGATGAGCATAAGGCATATACGCTTACTGACCGCGGCACATGGCTCGCAAAAAAAGATAAGCTCGACCTTCAAATCCTCCTCGAGGGAGACCCCATACTATTTAATCAATACGGTGTGATGGCCGTAAATCCAGAAAAATATAAACACGCCAAATATAAGGAAGCCATGGAGTTTATAAATTGGCTTACATCAAAGGAAGGGCAGGAAGCCATCGCCGGCT
>JADFXO010000045.1 GCA_015233485.1 Nitrospirota bacterium | reverse complement strand
TCGTAGTGGCGGAATTATCACAACATACCCCAGGCGGAATCGGCAGCCCCTGCGGACTTTCCTTAGGGTGTCCTAACATCGTGCAGATGCTGTCCACAAGGGCAGGCGTAACCATGTGCTCAAACTCACACGCGCCCTCTTCTATATTCTTTGTCATTCCCATCACATCAAAGAGCAGCCTTTCGGCAAGCCTGTGGGCGCGGATTATGCGTCTGGCGCGCTCTTCTCCCTTTATTGTGAGCGCTACGGTTTTATCGTTGTCAGAAACAGCCGCAAGGCTGCCGTCAAGACATTCGTTGACAATCTCTATGTTAAAACTATCCCCTATTTCGGCTTTTAATTCGGCCATCGAGTTTTTACCGTCCTCTCTCATATACCATAAGGCCTCAAGGTACTCATCCATCTCCACCGTGTTTTTCATTCTAACCGCCCTCCAGAGCGCTGCGTCTAAAGGCTATTATAGCATAGTTGCCGATACTAGAAAAATATAAGTAAAACCCTGTTCAAAACCCCCGCGATAATCACTGAGGTAAATGTCATGACAGACACCATGAAGACAGTGGACTTCCATCCCTGGTGTTTTACTATTATTCCTATGTGGGCAAGGCATGGTACAAACATCGTAGTCAGGACGACGGCTACGATGCTCTGAACGAAATTCAAATGTCCGTTGTCCGACATTTTTATTATCAGGCTGGCAGCGGCCTCCCTCCTTGCGATTACCAGAATAAGGGCGTCAACCATCTCAGTGGGCAGCCCTAAGAATCCTTCGACTATTGGTTGAAGAAATACCTTCGTAATCTTTAGAAGCCCGGTCCTATCCAGCGTAAACATGGTAATGGCGGCATACATAAACGCCGGAAGCGCCTCCTCTAAAAACCAGAACAGGCGATAGTAGGTCTTCTTTACAACGGCCTTCAGGTTCGGCATTCTGATAGCGGGCAATGCCTGAATAAAACAGTCCTTGTCGTCATCCCTGATAATTTTATTCAGGATAAGGCCGGTTACCGCCTCTATGGCGGCAAGCACAGAGAAGGCTATGATGAAGGCCGTGATTCCAACTCTGCCTAAAAGGCCCATATTAAGCCCAATTTGCGGGGCACAGGGAAGGGCAAACGCGATGAGGAAGATGGTTATATATCTCTCCTTAGGCGAGGTCAGCGTCTTAGCAGTGAGGGTGGCCATAGTCTTACACCCAAAACCCAGCACCATTGGCATAATAGACGCCCCGCTTAACCCAATCTTATCGAAGACACGCTTAGATAAGACACTCAGGTTAGGTATGTATCCCACATCCTCCAGTATATTATACAGAATGAAATATACCGAGAGTATAGGCAGTACGGTTAATATAGCCCCGGCCACGCCAAGCTCCAACACCCCGTATGAGCCTATAAAGAAATCCTTCCAGAATGGATAGATAACAAATGTATCTATCCATTCTTTCACCGGCAACCAAAATATTTTTTCCATCCAGCTGGTTATCAAGTTGGCTACGGTTACGACCAAAAAGTATGTGATAACTATAATGCCCATAAGAATCGGAACGCCAAATACGACCGAACGGCACATGCGGGCAATAGTCTCTGATACCCTGCCATCAAATGCCACCTGCCTTTTGATGATCTTATCCGTAACGGAGTCGACCCACTCGGCCCGGTTATGATTTATCGTCCTGGCAATATTTCCCTTAAAATACTCCTGAACATCGCCGACCGCGTCGTGTATCTTTTGGAGCTGCTCTTCAGGGACATTATCTATCAAGTATTGATTGAGGAACGGGTCGTTAAGCAGCGATAAAATAGCTGTTTTTTGTTTATATGGAAGTGCCTCCGGAAGAAGTGCCTCCACAGTGGAGATGCCTCTTGCCATAATATCGCCGTAGTGAATGTTCAGCTTTCCCACGCGTGCCGTTTGAATCCCGCTCTTAAGCCTGTTCGTTCCGATTCCTTTTATTGCTATGGACTCAATCACAGGGACTCCGGTGATTTGAGACAGGGTGTCGGAGTCTATCCATATACCCTTTTTAGAGGTCTCGTCTATCGCGTTTATTGATATTACCATGGGGATTTGAAGTTCTATCAAATCAGCGGCCAGCGCGAGCGACTGTTTAAGCAGGTTGGCGTCTATACATAAAAGTAAGACATCAGGTTTTTCCTTAAATATCAAGTCCCGCACCACTAGTTCGTCCTCCGAATGGATAAACAGGCAGTAAAGTCCGGGCGTGTCATAGACCTCGTATTGCTCATCGCCCATGCGGAATTGCCCATGTTTGACGCATATGGTCGATAAGGGGTAGTTGGCGACGATGGAGTATTCCCCTGTAAGATTGTTAAATATCTGGCTCTTGCCGCTGTTTGGAAGGCCGGTGATTATTACTTTCTTTGGGGGTGTGGGCATTGTATGCGGCGGTAGCGAGTGGACAGCGGCTGCTACCGCCTCCGGAGCGGACACTAGTTTTATGGGCTTGTTCGTATCGTTTTTTTGCTTAAACACCGTATTCACCGCCAGAAAAGCCTTTATTATTAAATATTATACTTGACAACGCAGGTAAAATAACATTAATATCCATGGCACACTAAAGTAACATAATATTTAACTAAATGCAAACGGGAATTTATAGAGATTGATAGTGGATAAGGAGGATGAAATGGCCGAAGCAAGCGAGTATCAAAAAGAAATCGAAAAACTAAAGCAGAGGCTTACCGAGATTGAGGCGCCCGCGGTGGAGGGGATAGCGCCCCCCGGCGGAGACAGGCTGTCTGCCGCCGCGAAGTTTGAGGCTCCCGGCGTACCGCCTATACAGCCGTCCAGTTCGGACGTTTCAGACCAGCAGATAGAATCGGCCGTAAGAACAGCTCAGAAACCCATCATTTCACAGGAAAAGGAATTCGGCTCTGAACCTGAAAGCCCGTGGGGCCCGGTAGGGCTTGACGTCGGCACCAGCAATATTGTTATTGCTCAGAACAAGGGCAACAAAATACAAATGATTAAACAGCTCAACGCCTTTTTCACCATACCCCAGTCCAAATTCACCAAACAAATACTTACACAAAACAATGTCATGTTTTTCGAGCATAACAAGCGCTACTATATAATCGGTTACTCAGCCGAGGGCTTCGCCAATATGTTTAATTCCAACACAAGGAAGTCGATGGAAAAAGGCCTTCTAAGCCCCCGTGAAGACGAGGCCGTTATCGTTATACAGTCTATAATCAACACACTGATTCAGAAACCCAGGAAATTCGGTGAAATAATATGTTTCAGCATTCCAGGCCAGCCCATAGAAAGGGAAGTCTTCATTGCCGGACACGAATCGATAATCAAGATGTACCTGGAGACCATCGGCTACACGCCTATCTCTATAAACGAGGGCCTCGCCGTGGTAATGTCAGAGTTGCCGGACGAAAACTTCACGGGCATAGGTATAAGTATGGGCGGGGGCATGTGTAACGTATGTCTTTCATACTTGTCCGTTCCCGTAGTAACGTATAGTATTCAAAAGGGCGGCGATTATATTGATGAGATGACAAGTCTCGAAGCAGGCGAACCCGCCACTAAGATAAAGGTTATAAAAGAGGAGTCTTTAGACCTCTCCGTTCTGCCTAAAAACAAACTGGAGCTGTCCATGCACCTCTATTACAACAACCTTATCAACCATCTCGTAAGGAGTATTCAGGACGTTATAACGTCGTCTGACCATATACCAAAGATTACCGAACCAATCCCGATAGTGTTAAGCGGCGGTACATCCATGCCGAAAGGATGTAAGGAAAAATTTGAAAAGGCACTCAATGCTATCAGGCTGCCGATTGAGATATCCTCAATCAGAATTGCAAGAGAACCTCTTAATGCCACAGCCAAAGGGGCATTGGTAATGGCCATGGCAGAATCCCGTTAACATAGAGCCTTCAACAATAAAATGTCTCTTAAGGTAGTGATATTTTCAGCCGATACCATTAGGGGAAGCATGATACAAAAGGCTCTGCAGAAATGGGTTGAAGTACCCGTTTATGAAACGGTAGGCGGCGCGCAGTCCGGCGGTGCACAGCCCGGAGGTATACAGTCCGGCGGTACGAGTTATCGCGGCGGTCAGTCTGAGGAAAAAAATATGCCTGCACTGCTTCTGCTTAAAAACTTGCTCTATGCAGCCGAGACGATTACGAGGGATAAGCCGGCAGTCGTGGTACTGGACACGAAGGGGTTTTATCCCGGGGAACTGGAGAAATTCAGAAGCTGCTGTGCGCAGCTATTTGCAGAGGCAATGCCATTTAAAATATTGGCTATAGGAAACTCGGAGCACAAGGATTCGTCGATTTTAAGAGATGTTGTAAGCGATTGGTGCATGGATACTCCGATTGACCCCGTGCTGATAGTCTCGAAGGTTAAAATGCTCCTTGCCGCCAACGGCAAAATCGGTATCAACGATAGCAGACAATCAGAGACCGATGTCTTATTGGACAATCTCATAGGATTTCTCCACATAAAGTGATGGATGCCGTAATAAAGTATATTATGGACAGGAGCGTGTAACGTGCCAAAGAAAGTTATTGCCATAGTAGGCCCAAAAGGAGGTGTTGGTAAGAGTACCATCTCCGCCAATCTTGCCATCGCCATAGCAGCGCAGGGAAAAAAAACGATTGCCGTTGACCTCGACCTTGGCGGGGCAAACCTGCATGTTATACTGGGGGTAAGAAGTTATGAATATTCCCTTGACGATTTTGTCCTTAAACATATAAAAACCCTTGATAAAGCGCTTATTGAAACAGACGTGCCAAATCTAAAACTCATCTGTGGAGGCTCAAAAATCCCGGATGTAGCCAATATGCCATTCCAGCAGAAGGTCAAGCTTATTGGGCACATTTCAAAACTTGACTGCGACGTCGTGATTCTAGATTTAGCGGCTGGTTCGGCCTATAACGTAGTTGATTTTATGTTTATAGCGCAAGTCGGGCTTTTGGTGACCTCACCTGAGGTAACATCCCTGATGAAGGCTTATGGGTTTATAAAGACGGCAATATTCAGGCTGTTGACATTTCATTTTAAGCAAGGACATACCGAGCTGTTCATGGAACTCCTTGAGAAGGCAAAGGATGTAGACGCCAATCCCAGTTTAAACACAATAGAAAAGTTTCTGAAGGAGGCCGAAAAAATAGACGCCGGGCTTGTGGAATCTGCCCGTAAGAAGATCGCGCGCTTCACGCCCAGTTTTGTAATCAATATGGTTCAAACCGCGCGGGACATAAACACAGGCATGGTAATCCAAAATCTCGTAAAGCAATACACGAACCTAAACGCGAGGGTCATGCTGACGCTGCCAAGTGACGAGGCCGTAAAGCGCGCATTATTCAAGACAAAACCTGTCTTACTGAGCGAGCCGATGTCGCCGTTTTCCATTGCCATCAAAGAACTCGCGTATAAGTGCATGAACACGGGTTAACCACGGGGCTGAGATGTGAAATAACTATATTAAAAGGAGGGGCATATGCCGGAAAAAAACACTGATCGCAAGTATAAGTTCAGCTGGGATTTACTGGGAGATTTACAATTAGGACGGCCTAACCTTGGCCATCAGATGCGGGTGGAGGTCTATCGCCTGATGCAGTTCAGTTTCAGGGATATTATTGAGGAGAGCTACGGCTCTGGCGAGGCTGACCGGATATTTTACGAGGCCGGTTTTCTGGCGGGCAAGGAATTTTACGACAATTTGATCGGGCAGCAAGGAGACATCAATAGTTTCGTCAAAAAACTTCAAACCGTGCTGAAAGATATGGGTGTAGGGATTCTTCGCGTGGAGGAGGCAGACCTTGACAATGGCCACCTGACAATGACCGTGTCGGAAGACCTTGACTGCTCCGGGCTGCCTGATACCGGTATAGAGCTTTGCACCTATGACGAGGGTTTTATAGCTGCCCTTCTTAAGGGCTATACGGGTAAGTCTTTCACGGTGAAAGAGATTGATTGCTGGTGTACGGGTGACCGCACCTGCCGCTTTACCGCGCGCATTAACGAGGACTGATGGACGAGCGCACCACTGCCATACTTGAGCAGCTTGCCAAAGGACGCCTCCCCGCAATCCCTCCGGATGTAGAATACGCGGAGCAGCTTTCACGGCTCACAGGGTATCTGGAGGCAATCAGGAGTTTCGCGCTGGCGCTTGGTAACGGCGACCTCAGCCATTCGATAGGACAAAGCGGGGTAGGGCAGGTTGCCGGCAGCTTGAAGGCGCTCCAGGCCAGCCTGAAACACCTGACGTGGCAGACTAAGCAAATAGCGGCCGGTGATTTCTCCCAGAGGGTTGATTTTATGGGGGAATTCTCATCTGCCTTTAACAGCATGGTTGAAGCTCTCGACGAATCCATGACTGAGCTTGAGACGGCATACTACCACCTGAATGACCACATGATGGAGCTTCAGCGTATGTCGGCGGAGCTTAAGGAGAGTGAGGAGCGTTTTAGGCTGATTGCCGGGAGTGTGAGCGACGTTATCTGGACGCTTGATGCCTCAATGAACAGTTTTACGTATGTAAGTCCGTCGATAGCGGCCCTGCGGGGATTTACCGTCGAAGAGGCCATCCACGAGACCTTTGCAGATGCCCTGACGCCGGAGTCTTTCGCCTATGTTCGGGACACGCTGATGGAAAAACTTGCGTGTTTTAAGGAATCAGGGGATATGGAATGTTTTTCGGAAAGGATTGAAGTGGAGCAGAGGTGCAAGGATGGAAGGATAATCCCCGTTGAGGTAGTAATATCCGCGATAACCACAGAGGATGGACATGTCAAGGAATTTGTTGGAATATCGCGGGACATAACGCAACGCAAAAGAGAAGAGGAGAAACTCAAATATCGCAGTACGCACGACTCTATGACAGGACTATACAACCGTGCCTATTTCGACGCCGAGCTGGAGCGCATAGCCCAGGGCCGGCTGTTTCCGGTCAGCTTTATAGTGGCAGACTTGGACGGCCTGAAGCGGGTGAATGACTCAATCGGGCATGAGGCCGGAGACCGGCTGATTAAGGGGGCAGCCGAAGTGTTAAAGATGGCGTTTCGGGGAAGCGATGTAGTGGCGCGCACAGGCGGCGATGAGTTCCTGATTATCCTAAATATGACCGATGAGGAATTGGCCGTTAAATCAATAGGGCGTATAAGGATACACCAAACTGAATACAACGAGAAAAACGACGGCCTGCCGGTGTCCATATCACTTGGCGCGGCAACTGCCCATAGTGCCGGAGATATTGAACCAGCCATAAAGGAGGCCGACAAGCGCATGTACGAGGACAAGGTATTCCGCAAACAGCAGCGCGCCGGGTAATCGGGTAAGTAGTTAAAGCACTAGCGTCCTGTTACTGTAACGGTTTTACGCTGTTTGCCCTGACACGGGGCTTGCCTATCTGAATCTGAAATATGTATAATTACATATGTCCGAAATCGAATACTACATGCCGGAGGGTTTTCTAATCTCCACCGCAGAGGCGGCGGTCAAAAAGCCGGGACGTAAGGATATTGCCATTATTTGTTCTACTGTCAGCGCCGTTGCCTCCGCCGTGTTTACCACGAATCTCGTTAAGGCCGCCCCTGTCATTTTAGACGCCGAAAGGATAATCGGCGGCAAGGGTAGGGCAATCGTCGCCAACAGCGGAAACGCTAACGCCTGCACCGGCCAGCGCGGAATCAAAGACGCGCAGAGGATGTCTCTTGCCGTTTCAGGAACTATTAAAAATTGCCCCGACTCCGAGGTGTTTGTTGCCTCAACGGGTGTTATAGGCACGCCGCTGCCTATTTTTCGCATGACCCCAAAAATCAGGGAGGCCGCAAAACAAATTGGAACCGCAACGCTGCTTGACGCCGCCCGCGCTATCATGACCACCGATTCGTTTCCCAAAATAGCCTCGAAACGGGTTACTATCTCCGGCAAAACCGTAACCATTGCGGCAATCGCAAAAGGCGCCGGTATGATTTGCCCAAATATGGCTACAATGCTTTGCTTTGTGTTGACAGATGCCTCTATCACAAAAGACTCCCTCGACGAGGCGCTTTCTTTGGCCAATGATAAGTCCTTCAACCGCATCACTGTCGATGGGGATATGAGTACCAATGACACCATCATAGTCCTCGCAAACAGGGTTGCCGCAAATACTACCATCCGCTCCGGCACTTACGGTTTCGACGCGTTTACATACGCCCTTTCAGAAATCCTGATGAGCCTCGCCGAGATGGTCGTAAGAGACGGCGAAGGGGCCACCAAGGTAATGAGGGTGCTGGTAAAAGGCACAGAATACAAACGGGATGCCTTGATTATTGCAAGGGCTATCGCAAATTCCCCATTGGTTAAGACCGCCGTTTACGGCTGTGACGCTAACTGGGGAAGGGTGATTGCCGCGGCCGGCTCCTCTGGAGTTGCCTTCGACCCGAATATGGTCGATATATTTTTTGGCGGTGTAAGGGTGGCTAGAAAGGGATTGACGACCGGCAAAGACGCAGAAGCCGCACAGGAGTTAAAGTCTGACACCGTGACGATTACGATAGACTTCAAGATGGGCAAGGGGTTCGGGCAGGTGTTGGGCTGTGATTTGACAGAGGAGTATGTCAAAATCAACGCCGAGTACAGGACTTAAACTTATAATTATTAGATTGCCTGATAATTATAATTATAATATCATCTCATAAAGATAATTTTAATTAACTTACCTACTACAACTTGACAAGCGAATTCGTTTGTGCTAACATAGATTCATAAGCGCCTCGTTCCTCCCCCAAAACCGTCGCCCGTTAATGGGCGGCGGTTTTATTTTTGTGTGACTAACGATGGCAGATATTTTAATAAAATAGTATTTATTAACCGGCTCAAATTTTTTTGAGAAAAAACAATTGCAAATCGGTTATAATAGCGGTCTATGGTTAAGTATCGAAAGCTGTCCTGTGTTTGCACAACTGGAACTAATTGTTTTAAAAGGGAGATTTTAAATAAGTTGAAAAAGGCCCCCATATGAACGCCCTCGTTACAGGCGGAACGGGTTTTATTGGCAGCCACTTGGTCGAGGAGCTTATCAGGCGGGGGTATAATGTCTCGTGTCTTGTTCGCAACACATCCAGGCTCTCATGGTTAGAGGGATTCCCTGTTACCCTTATTCAGGGCGACTGCCGGGCTGTCGAGCCGCTGAGGGATTGTCCTGGTGATTTTGATTATATTTTTCATCTTGCCGGGATTACGAAGACTTCGTCCGCCGAGGAGTTCTATTGCACGAACTCTAAAGGCACTGCCAATTTTATAGAGACAGTTAGACACAATAATAAGATCAAGAGGTTTGTCTATCTTTCCACGCTTGCGGCTGCCGGGCCGTGCAGGGACGAAGTTCCCGCAAATATCTCCGCCATACCGCAGCCTGTCTCGGACTACGGCAAGAGTAAGCTTGAGGCTGAACAATGCGTACTCAAGTGCAAAGATAATATTCCTGTTACGATTATTCGCCCGCCTGCCGTCTATGGCCCGAGAGATAAGGACATGTATGTCATCTTTAAGATGATTTATCATGGTGTATTCCCTTACTGGGGAGAATCTTACTACTCAATGATCTATGTCGAGGACCTTGTGAGGGCGGTCATAGATTCCGTTAACACCGATAAGACTATAGGAAAGACATACTATCTTTCTGACCTTAACATCTACAGCAGTTGTGACATCGCCAACGCTATAGCCGAAGAACTCAACTGCCATTATCTGAAGGTAAGAGTCCCGAAATTTCTTATGCATCCCATTGCCAGTATCTCTGAAAAAATCTTAAAACATAGTATAATTAACTCAGACAAGATTAGAGAGTTAAACTACACCCATTGGACCTGTAACAGCGGCGATGCGATGAAGGATCTCGGGTTTGACCCTAAAGTCTGTTTAAAGGAAGGTATTAAGTGGACAGCAAACTGGTACAAAATACACAAATGGCTGTGAACAAGAGCATTTTTAACAAATGCTATCGTTTTGACCTGGTGAAGGGGTTAATATCATCGGGCCTGTATCCCTATTTCAGGCCGATAGAAAGCGCCCAGGACCCTGTTGTCGTTATGTATGGCCGGAAGGTTATTATGGTTGGCTCGAACAATTATCTCGGGCTTGCGAATCATCCCAAGGTCAAAGAGGCTGCAATTGCGGCCACTATGAAGTATGGCACCGGCTGTGCCGGCTCACGGTTTTTAAACGGCACTCTGGACATCCATGTCCAGCTTGAGGAAAAGCTCGCAAGGTTTATTCGCAAGGATGCCGCCCTGGTATTCACAACTGGTTTTCAGGTGAACCTTGGCGTTATCTCCGCGCTTGTCGGCAAGGACGATGTAGTTATCCTTGACAAGCTCGACCACGCCAGTATAATTGATGGATGCCGCCTTTCTTACGGTGGTGTAAGGAAATTCCGGCACAATGACATGGAAGACTACGAACGTGTGCTTGCGGACTCACAAGGCAAGGGAACGCTGACCGTGGTCGACGGCGTATTCAGTATGGAAGGGGACATCGTAAACCTGCCTGCGCTCGTGAAGATCGCAAAACACTACGGTTCCAAAATCATGATTGACGACGCGCACGGCATAGGAGTAATGGGTAGTACTGGACGCGGGACTGCGGAGAAGTTCGGCCTTGAAAAAGAAGTTGACCTGATTATGGGCACATACAGCAAGTCCCTTGCCTCAATAGGCGGCTTTATCGCCGGAGACAAGGACATCATCCACTACATAAAGCACTTCGCAAGGCCGCTGATTTTCAGTGCAAGCCCAACCCCTGCCTCTGTCGCCTCGGTAAGTGCGGCAATTGATATAATCGAAAGCGAACCTGAGAGGATTGCTGCCCTGTGGCGCAATACCTATAAAATGCTCGACGGATTTAAGGGTATGGGGTTTCAGATCGGCCTTACGGAAAGCCCGATAATTCCAATCCTGGTCGGTGACGATATCCTGGCCTTTAAAATGGCCATGATGCTTCAAGACATGGGCGTTTTTGTAAATGTTGCCGTCAGCCCGGCAGTCGCCCCCGGCAAGGCCCTTGTCAGAACCAGTTATATGGCCACTCATACGGACGAACATCTATCCATCGTCCTTGATGCGTTTCAGAAAATAGGAAAAGAGTTAGGAGTCATACAATGACA
The DNA here is from genome assembly GCA_015233485.1 of Nitrospirota bacterium. Taxonomy (GTDB): domain Bacteria; phylum Nitrospirota; class Thermodesulfovibrionia; order Thermodesulfovibrionales; family Magnetobacteriaceae; genus Magnetominusculus. The sequence continues at coordinate 7,119 of JADFXO010000045.1, read as the reverse complement.
GAACATGTCACGGTTGCCGCGGTAACGAATCCTAAGGAGCTGAGCCTATTTATTAAATTACCGCTGCTCCTTTACGCGGGTGACCCATTGTACAGCCCCCAGCTTACGAAGGACTTAAAGAATCACTTTTCAAATGAGAACCCATTTCTCGGATTTTCCACAGTAAAATATTATCTGGCCTTCAGGGGCAAGCCCAACGGAGAAAAAAACTGTGTGGGCAGGATTGCCTCGGTCATAAATAAACGCCACCTTGAGTTTCATAACGACGGCGTGGGGTTTTTCGGATTTTTCGAGTGCGTTAACGACACTGCCGTGGCGGCCTCCTTGCTTGACGCCGTAAGAGGGGACCTCAGGCGTGCCGGCCTTAGTGTCATGCGCGGCCCTATGAGTTTTTCCACCAACGAAGAATGCGGCTTTTTGCTCGACGGTTTTGAGCTGCCGCCGATGATTATGACGCCGTATAATCCGCCCTATTACAATGACTTAATTCGCAGTTACTCAATGGAGAAGGTAAAAGACCTTTATGCCTATATCGTGGATGTCCCTGAGGTCATGCCGGAAAAAGTCTATCGCGCTGCCGCTGTTGCTGAAAAACGCGGCATTACGGCGAGGATTATCTCTATGAAGAACCTGATTGGCGACCTGATGAAGTTTAAGGATTTATATAATGCGGCATGGAAGGCAAACTGGGGATTTGTTCCGATGACCGACGAGGAGATTATTTACACGGGAAAGCAGATGCAGCAGATAATTTACCCGGAGACTGTCGTCATTGCCGAGTATGGCTCTGAGACGGTGGGTTTCCTTGGCCTTATTCCTGATGCCAACTTTGTCCTTAGGCATATGGGCGGAAAGCTCAATCCCATTACGATAGCAAAGGCGCTTTATTTATCGAAAAAAATCAGGGATGCCCGTCTCATGCTCCTTGGCACGAAGGCCGAGTTCAGAAACAAGGGTGTTGACGGGCTTTTGTTTCGCGAGGCATTTAAGGGCTGCAAAAAGCACAACATAGAACGGGTAGAGTTTTCATGGATTTTAGAAGATAATATACCGGTTCAAATGCTTATCAAGATGATAGGCGGCACACTGTATAAGACATACCGTATATACGAAATCGCTGTCTGATAATTTTTTATCATAAGCACGTTTATACTAAAATGCAGTCCTTGTCGTTATTCTCTTGTTGTCATTCCGGCTTGTCCGGAATCGTATTCGGTTTGAGGACGTAGTGGAGAGGCAGATTCCGGACAAGCCGGAATGACGGACTAAGATATTTCATAAAAGTCAAATGACCCCCCTGATTTTAATGGGGAAAGTTAGTCGAATATATCCTTGACGTTAATCTGAAGGCCATCAATGATTTTAGACGTAACCACGCCTTCAAGTTCTGCATATGAATGTCTTACGTACTTACCGTTGTCAATGGTTAAGACCTCGATAGCTCTAAAGTCTGACAGAACAAGCCAGTATTCGGGTACGCCGTATTTTTCGTATATTGCCTTCTTAACAGAAACGTCCCTATCATAACTACCTGGCGATACTATCTCGCAAACCATATCTGGAACACCTCTTATCCAGTCACTTGCAATATTCAGTTCTCTTTCCTGATAAATACTATATCCGGTTGAAGCCGGTTAACCCCTTCCTCGAAAATAACATCCAAAGGAGAGATATCTAACTCGCCTAAGTCATTTTTTTTAAGGTAAGACAAAATCTCCCATACTATTTTTTGGATAATTCTTTGGTGTTTCCGAAATGGGCTAGGCGACATAACTTCCTCTCCGTTGATAATTTCCGTTAGGTCAAAATCTTTCCCAATCTCAATTGTGGTATTCATAGACATATTATATCATCTGCCTTAAATTTTCGTCGATAACCTGAAAGAAACGAGCAAAAAGAGGACAGCCTCATCGCTAATCTCAAATGCAATGCCATTTGTGCGTTTCGGATGTGTCTGCTCTAAAAATAGACAAAAAGTATTCTTCTGTATAGTTTATGGCAAATTACCCATTTGCCTGCTACTTTGTATTAAACGGAAAAGACGGCCTTATATAAGAATGCCCTCTTTTCCGTTTAAACGTTTTATAAGGCTGATTAGCAGCCTGCTACTGCCTTTCTGACGGTTGTGCCTTTGTCAGTAGTCTCGACGGTTACCTTCGAGCCCTTATCTACGCCGGGCTTTACCGCACACTTGCCTTCGCACTTGATGGTCTTCTTCGCGTTGCCGGCTTTTTCGTCCAGCACTACAATAGATTCCACCACGTCACCCTTTTTTTCGATAGAATCGATCACTCCAACTATTTTTTCACCAGCGAATAACGCTGTTGCCATTACTAAGAGCGATGCGATCATAAGAATCAGTGTCAGCTTTTTCATTAATTCACCCCCTTTTCTTCAATTCGATTTAATATGCCGCTTACTATGCCCAGCAATGCCAAGCAGACGACTATAACATTTCATGGTTATACTTGTCAATCGAAAAAATGTCATCGCAGAGATTTTTTTTGCAGCGCAGATAGCATCCGACCGAAAGCCGGCTTTTAAAATATCCATGAAAAAAATATCTTGTTTGTGTATAATACCCGAATGGAAGAGAACAAAAAAGGGGTAGATGCTAAGATGCCTGGATTGGTTTGCACAGGTGAAAGCCGTGCAGCGCTTAAATTAGGGCTTCCCAAGGGGAGTCTTCAGGAATCTACGTTTAAGCTCTTTAAAAAGGCCGGTTACCGCGTAACCGTGTCTTCGCGGTCATATTTTCCTACATTCGATGATGTAGAGATTCAGTCCATGCTGATTCGGGCGCAGGAGATGGCGCGTTATGTGGAAAACGGTATTCTGGACTGCGGTCTCACTGGTCTTGACTGGATTTTAGAGCAGAACTCCGATGTTCATACGGTAGCTGAACTCAACTACGCCAAAGAAGGCCTGAAGCCAGTTAAGTGGGTAGTCGCGGTGCCAAATGACAGTCCTATCAAAAAATTGGAAGATTTAAACGGCAAGCGTATCGCAACGGAACTCGTCGGCTTCACGACAAGATTTTTGAAGGAACACGGGATTGAGGCGGTTGTTGACTTCTCGTGGGGCGCAACGGAGGTAAAACCCCCGTTGCTGGCAGACGCCATCGTAGAGTTGACCGAAACAGGTTCATCTCTTAGGGCAAATAATCTGCGTATCGTTGGCGAGCCTATTTTAACGTCAACGACGCGTTTTATCGCTAATCTAAAGGCAATGGAAGATCCGTGGAAGAAAGAGAAAATCGAAAACATTGTCATGCTCTTACAAGGCGCTCTGGCCGCCGAGGAACTCGTAGGGCTTAAGATGAACGTGCCGAAGGCCGCGCTGTCTGAACTTATGGTAACCCTTAAGGAACTGCACGGGCTGCACTCCCCTACGGTATCAGAACTTATGGACAGGGATTGGGCCGCCATTGAGTTGATAACCAAGGAGCGAAGCGTCAGAGACCTTATTCCAATGCTTAAGAAGGCCGGGGCATCCGGCATTGTAGAGTATCAGCTTAATAAAGTTATACCGTAAGTTTTTGCGGAAGCCTGTTAGAGGAACAAGTGATCGAAGACCTGATAAAACCCAACATCAAGGCGTTAAAGGCCTATACTATCGAGGCACCGCCGTGTTCGATAAGGCTTGACGCCAATGAAAGTCCGTATGGGTTTCCATTGGGGACGTTTAGGCTTCCAACGAACAGGTATCCAGACCCGGGTGCAGTTTCTCTGCGAAGATTTCTCGCGGGAAAATTGGGCATTGAGCCGGAGTGTATCCTTCACGGTAACGGCTCAGACGAGCTTATATATTATCTGCTTACCGCAATCGGAGGCCCTGTTGTCATTCCAACGCCCACGTTTGCCATGTACCGCATAATTGCTGAGTCCCTTGGCGAGAAACAGCTTATCGTACCGCTTGACGAGCAGTTCGATCTCGATATGGATGCCATGCTTGAAGCAATAGAAAAAAATAACCCGAAATTAATCTTCCTGTCACGGCCAAATAACCCGACTGGAAACTCGTTTACATTCGGAAGGGTCGTGGAAATTATAGAAAAGGCCGACATCCTTGTCGTTGTCGACGAGGCATATCAGCCGTTTTCGACGCGCGGAGATTCTTTTGTCGATTTACTGCCTCGTTACAGGAATCTGCTTGTTATGCGCACACTTAGTAAAATCGGGCTTGCGGCGCTGCGCCTTGGCTTCCTTCTCGGCGACAAAACCATCATCGGGGCAATAAATAAGGTAAGGCTTCCCTATAATGTCAACTCGCTGTCTCAGGCGGCCGCAATCGGGATACTTGAGGACGAGCAGTCTATAGACAAAGGTATCAACGCCGTGATTGGCGAAAGAGATAAACTGTTTGCGGAGTTGTCGAAACTCAAAGGCATTAAGGTATATCCGTCTGACGCCAATTTTATTTTGTTTAAATTGGATATAAACGGCTCACTTTCCGCCGATGCCCTCCATAAAAAACTCATAGCGGACGATATTTTAATAAAGAAACTTGCCGGTGGCGGGCAAAACGGCTCATCCGGCCCACTTGATAACTGTTTTAGGGTAACAGTGGGGACGCCGAAAGAAAACGCCGCCTTTGTAACGAGCCTGAGAAAAATAATCGAGGAGACAAATAAATGAGAAAAATTAAGGTGCATAGAGAAACAACAGAAACAAACGTCGCAGTCGAGCTGAATCTCGACGACTCCGGCACGTCAGCCATAAACACGCAGATACCGTTTTTAAACCATATGCTCGATTTAACATCGAGACACGGCAACTTCACGCTTAAAATCGACGCCTCCGGCGATACAGATGTGGACTACCACCACCTGATGGAAGACATCGGAATCACATTAGGGGATGCAATCAGCAAGGCCCTCGGCGATAAAAATGGCATAAACCGCTATGGCACTGCCAGCGTACCGATGGACGAAAGCCTTGCCGAAGTCATCATAGATTTAAGCGGCAGGCCATATCTGGTTTATAACGTAAATGACAAGAGCGGCTACCTCAAAGACCTGCAGGTGTCGCTCTTTGAGGATTTCTTCAGGGGACTTTGTAGCCACGGGCTGTTTAATCTTCACATACTTCTTCACTACGGGCGCGACACACACCACATCTATGAGGCCATCTTTAAGGCCTTTGGCAGGGCGCTTTCTGCTGCCGCCGCTATAAATCCAAAAACCAAGGGTGTGCCCTCCACCAAGGGGACTCTTTAGGAGGCAGCCACGCATGTCTATTGATATCACACCTTTTATTGACAAGCTCTCGGGGATATTCAGAGCCTCGGACGCGCTGTACCTTAAATCACAGAATCACTATCTCACAATTGGCACAACGGGCGAAGAACCATTTTCGTGCGCCGGATGTTCTGACAACTGTTGCACGACAGTGTTTTACCACTACACGCTTATTGAGTATTTCTTCCTGGCCGAGGGGTTGTCTAAAATAACCGACCCCGTAATGGCAGAGGCCATAGGGGAGCGCTCTCAGGCATACTATATGGAGATAGTCAGAAATCCATTTAAGACCGATTCGTTAAGGATAATGTGTCCGCTGAATTTCCACGGCAAGTGCGTGATATATGGAAACAGGCCGCTGATATGCCGCGTCCACGGAGTTCCCTCATCGCTTAGCCAGCCGGGTAAGACGACTCAACACTGGGACGGCTGCAAAAGGTTTTTGGAGTTACATGGCGGCGAAGACTTCCCTGTCGTCATAGACCGCACACCTTTTTATACACAGATAGCCGCCCTTGAGGGGCAGCTCAGAAAGGAGATGGTGTTTTTTCAAAAGTACAAGAAGACCATCGCCGAAATGATAATTGACTTTATCAGAGACGAGCCGTTTTTATCGACCCCCCCCGCGCCGCCCACATGTGCCGCGCCCACATGCCACAAGGCATGTCACGGGGCTTGATGGACACAGGCATCATCAGAAAGGCGCTATGGAGTGAGATAACGCATGTACTTCTTGATATGGACGGCACGCTGATAGATAAGTATTTTGACGACTATTTCTGGCGGCATCTCGTGCCGGAGAAATATGCGGAAAAACATGGAATTACCTTTGGGGCTGCAACAGAGAAACTCCTCGTAAAATACAAGGCGCGCGAAGGGACTTTGAACTGGACAAACATCGACTTCTGGTCAGACGAACTGCAACTTGATATTCCGGCCTTAAACGAGCAGGTGCGCCACCTCCTTGAGGCCCACCCCCATGTGGAGGATTTTCTTATTGCCCTCCGTCTTCACAGGAAAACCGTGGTACTTGCCACCAATGCCCATTACAAGACAATAGCCTTCAAGATGAAAAACATGGAACTGGGAAAATATTTCGACAATGTAATCATGTCCTCAGACATGGGCTATCCAAAGGAAGACGAGGGTTTTTGGATAAACGCGCAAAGGGCGATAGGTTTTATTAAAGACAAGACGATGTTCATAGATGACACGCTGGAGGTGGCCGAGAGTGCGGCCAGATTCGGCATTAAGTATGTGTTGATAAAACACATGGCAAGCTCAAGGGAAGACACAGAATATACGGGGACACTGCCGTATATAAACGATTTCAATGAGCTTCTGCCGTGATAACAGAGCGTGTGGATTTTCTTGTCATAGGAAGCGGGGTAGCGGGGCTGAGGGCGGCGTTTGTGGCGGCAGAGGCAGGAAAAGTCTATGTGATAACAAAAGACACGCTGAAGGAATCATCAACCGAATACGCACAGGGGGGGGTTGCGGTTGCGCTATGCGACGAAGACACCATCGGGATACACTTCGAAGACACAATAAAGGCGGGCGACGGGCTTTGCGTTGATGAGGCCGTGCGTACACTGGTAAACGAAGGTCCAGAGCGCATCATGGAGTTGATATCGTGGGGGGCGGAGTTTGACAAGTCGGACTCAAGATTGATCTTCACGCTTGAGGCCGCGCACTCAAGGCGGCGAATTCTCCATGCCCACGGCGACTCAACCGGCAGGGAAATAGAGCGGGTGCTGATTAAAAAGGCTATGTCCATGCCTCAGATAACGAAATATTCGTTTGCGTATTTTTTAGACCTCATAGTTGTCGACGGGCAATGCCACGGGGCCTACATGCTAAGGGAGGGGCAGGTTACGGCG